>DMCI01000062.1 GCA_003445835.1 Clostridiales bacterium | reverse complement strand
ACAAGTACGCCAAGTCACCGCTGTCAATGCGGATGCCGACGGGCTCGTGACCTTTGGCGCGCAGTTCGTCAAAGACTTTTATCGCGTTGGGAACACCGCTTTTCAAGGTGTTGTACGTATCCACCAAAAGCAAGCAATTATCGGGATAAAGCTCCGCGTACTTACGGAAAGCGGTGATCTCGTCTTCGAAACTCATCACCCAACTGTGCGCGTGAGTACCGGACACCTTGATATCGAACATTTTGCCCGCGATCACGTTTGAAGTTGCCGCGCAACCGCCGATGATCGCCGCCCTTGCGCCGTAGATACCCGCGTCGGGACCTTGCGCGCGACGCAGTCCGAATTCCAAAACCGCCGCTTTGGTGTTGTTTGCGATCTTGGACGCCTTGGTGGCGATCAACGTTTGATGGTTGATCAAGGTCAAAAGCGCGGTCTCCACGAATTGCGCTTGGAAAATGGGCGCCTTGACGATCAAAATAGGTTCGTACGGGAAAATGATAGTCCCTTCCCTGACCGCGTAAATATCTCCGGTAAACTTAAACTTGCGAAGTTCCCCGAGAAACTCTTCGTCAAAGCAATTCAATCCGCGAAGATAAGCGATATCTTCCTCGCTGAACTCGATGTTTTTGATGTACTCGATCGCCTGTTCCAATCCTGCCGCAACGGCGTAGGAAAGCTCTTCTCTCCCTCTGAAAAAGAGGTCGAAAACGGCTTCTTTGTCCTTTTGACCGCACTTCATATAGCCGTACATCATGGTCAATTCATAAAAGTCCGTCAACAACGTCAGATTTCTCATTTCAGTTCTCCTTTTCTGTCTTTTTCATTTCCGGCACGGAAACATCACCGGTATGTATTTTGTTTACGTAGATCAAAACGGTCAAGATCATCGCGATGCCCGCCGCGATGGAACAGCCGAGTACGCCGATCCTGACGCCGCCGACGATGACCGCGTCGGAACGGAACACTTCCATGATTGCTCGGACGACCATATACCAAACGAGATAGGTCATAAAGGTCATCAGGTTCTTTTTGGAACGATAGAACACCAACGTGATCAGCACAAAACCGATGAGGTTCAACACCATCTCGTAGAAGAAAGTCGCTTGGAACCACCCGTTTTCCGCATCGATAAAGACGGCAAACGGAAATTTTTGATACGCGGGATCGGTCACCGCCATCCCGTATAATTCCTGATTGGCAAAGTTGCCCCACCTGCCAAGCGCCTGCCCGAGCACCAAACCGGGGACGATGACATCCAAAACCGTGGAAACCTTTACTTTGTTGCGTTTGCAAGCGATAAAAGCGCCAAGTGCTCCGCCCGGGATCGCACCGAGAATGGTGATGCCGCCCTCCCATATCGCGAAGATCTCACCGACGTCCTTAAAACTGCGGACGATAAAATCCGACGGATGGAACAAAACGTACGCCAATCGCGCAAATACGATGGCAAAGGGAACCACCCAAAGAAATAATTCCAACATAAAGTCAAGGCTGAGCCCTCTCTTTTTTGCGTTTAAGCAAGCTACCCCGTACCCCACCAAAATGGCAAGAGTGATGAAGATACCGTACCACCGTACGGTAAGCGAACCCAGTTCAAATGCGATCGGGTCGATATTTTTAATGCACATCTTTTTCTCCTTGATCCGAAGGCTCTTTTACGGGCGCTTCGAGATTACTGTTTGACGGATCCGACTTCTCGGCGGGCCCCGCGATCCCCTCTTCCGTCTCTGCGGCTTGTTTTTGCAATCTTTTTTTGAAACGACTGAACGGCAACTTGTCGATGATCTTCATAATAAACGTTTCTATTTTTTCACTGTATTTGATCGTGAGAATAAACAGAAGAATGACAGCGACGATGATCACCGCCCACAATAGCAACCACCACCCGTAAAACGGGATGGAGACCACCCCTTTGGCGATCAAAATCGTCGTGAGCGTGCCGAGCGTCCTACTAAACACTTGCAACAGGAAAAATCCGATATAGGTATAGTTGGTCATTCCCGCAAGGATACAAAGAAAGTCGTCCGGGAAAAACGGGAAAATGAACATATAAAACAGCACGATCTTATCGCGCCCCTTGGTCATTTTCCGATATTTTTCAATGGTCTTTTCCCCAACGAGCCAGTTGGCGAAACGTACGCCGAACACCTTGCCGAGGAAGAAGGCGAACATCGATCCGACGACCAGTCCGATGACCGTCAAGTATAAAGGCTTCCAGATGCCGTCAAAGAGGATGGCTCCCGCCGTCGTAGTGATCGTGCTCGGAATGGGAATAAAGGTGACTTGCAAAAAGTTTGCTATCACGAAAATCACCTCGGCAACGCCACCGGAATTGTTGATATAATTCACGATGTCGTCCGCCGAATTGATGGAAGACATAAAACCGCTGCGATGCAAGGCAAAGTAGACGGTCAAAAGCACCGCGCCGATGTAAAAAGTGGTGATCGAAAGCTTATACGTCGTTTCCCAGTTGCGGAACAAGGCGGTAAACGCAAGCGCCGCAAGCCCGACGATGGCGACGAAAACGATGGCAAGCACCATCACGGACATATAAGGATAAGAAAGCGCAAGAAAAGTCACGGTAGTGATCACCGCAAAGATACAAATAAGAAAGCGGATCACCCTCTTTTTGTTCCAAACCGACTTTTTCCCTTCGCTTACCTGCCCTTCCGGCTCGGTATGTAGCTTGTTATCTTCCATTTATTCTCCCGCGCGGCTTTGCGATTCCTTTCTGGCGATCTCGTCGCAACGATTGTTCATTTCGTCGTCGGAATGCCCTTTGACCTTGATAAAACGCACGTCGTGCGCGGCAAGCAAATTTACGAGCTTTTTCCAAAGATCGACGTTTTTGACGTCCTCCCAACGGCGCGCCTGCCAACCTTTGAGCCAATCGTTGTTGACGGCGTTGACGACGTAGGCGGAATCGCTGTGAACTTCCACGACGCAACGCGTCTTTTTGAGGGATTCCAAACCCGTGATGACCGCCAAAAGCTCCATACGATTGTTTGTGGTATTATCTTCCCCGCCGCTGACGACCTTTTCCACCCCGCCGCAAGACAGAATGGCGCAGTATCCGCCGGGACCGGGATTGCCGCTGCAAGCGCCGTCGGTGTACATTTTTACGACGGATTGCTCGGTGGGATTGCTCATTTCCACCGAACGCGCGCGACAACGGTCTACGCCCTCGGCTATGATCTCCTCCAGCCCCGCCAATCTGTAATATGAAACAGCTTGAATGGTGGTGCCGCCTTTGCTGCAAACGGCGTCGATCAGATCGTCGATCTTTTTATCCGAACGGGCAATCATCCTTGCGCCGCCGATCAAGGTCGCCAATGTGAGTTTTTTTGCTTCTTCAAAGCTCAAACCGCCGTTCATACCGCCTTTGATCATTCCTTGCGCAAACATATACGCATAGGCGGGACCGCTACCACTGACCGAAGTCACGGCGTCAAACATCTTTTCATCCAAGCGAATGATCTCACCCAAAGAGGAAAACACCGCAAGCGGGAATTCCTTTTCTTCCTCCTCGTAGCCGCTGAAGCACAAAGCGCTCATACCGCTGCCGATCATACAAGGCGTGTTGGGCATAACGCGGCAGATCTTTTTTGCGCCGAGCTTATCCTTAAGGGTGGCGACGGTGATACCCGCCATAATGGAAATGACCTTGGGCGAAAAACCTGCCTTCAGTTCCGCGGCGATATCGGGAAAACTTTGCGGTTTTACGGCAAAAAGAAGGTATTCCACGCTTTTTGATAACAAAACGTTATCTTTGGTCACGGCAACGCCAAGTTCTTTTGCCTGCGCAAGTTTTTCATCCGAAAGATCGCTGACGACGATCTCCTCGGGGGCTAATACCCCGTTTGTCAAAATTCCTTTTGTGATGGCGGAGGACATATTTCCCGCGCCGATGATGCCAAGTTTGTATTTATCCATAAAAATCGATTGACTTAGCTCCTTTATATATTCTATAATGTTCTATAGTTTCATAGGGGAGTGGCTCAATGGTAGAGCAGCGGTCTCCAAAACCGCTGGTTGCGTGTTCGAATCGCGTCTCCCCTGCCAGTTTAACGCCTCGCAAAAGCGAGGCTTTTTTTATGCCTTTGAGCGATTCTCCACGCAACCTTGTGTC
>DMCI01000068.1 GCA_003445835.1 Clostridiales bacterium | reverse complement strand
TATTACACTCCCGAAGAAATGGTCGGCAAGCAGGTGGTGGTCGTCGCCAACCTCGCGCCGCACGCATTCCGCGGAGTGGTCAGCGAAGGTATGCTCCTTTGCGCGGACGACGGTAAGGGCGGCGTGGTTTTGGTCAGCCCCGAAAAAGCCGTTGATTCGGGCAGCGAAGTAAGATAAATGTTTATTGACGCGCACGCACATTTGGACGATCCCATCATCGCCCCTCGTGAACAAGAGGTGGTGGCGGCGGCAAAGGCGGCGGGGGTAGGCGTCATCGTAAACGCCTCTTCCGATCTTCCGTCTTCCGAAGCGTCCGTGTCTTTGGCGTCGCGTTACAAAGATATCTACGCGGTCGTCGGCGTGCACCCGCACGAAGCAAAGACCTATTCCGAAGAGGCGGAAGTGAGGCTCAAACAGCTTTGCCAAAACCCCAAGGTCGTCGCTTTCGGCGAGATCGGCTTGGACTACCATTACGACTTATCCCCCAGAGATCAACAAAAACAAGTTTTGGAACGCGAGATCCGCGTTGCGGCGGAGCTTTCTCTCCCCGTCGTCTTTCACGTCAGGGAAGCGTACGAGGATTTCAACGCCATCATTGAGCGCAACAAAAAGTATCTTACCCACGGCGTTCTTTTGCATTGCTACAGCGGCAGTGCGGAACTTGCCAAGTACTACACCAAGCATTTCGACGCCTATTTCTCTTTTGGCGGGGCGTTGACCTTTGCCAAGCATAAGGAGGAAGTTTTGGCTGTGATCCCGGAGGACAGGCTTCTTTTGGAGACCGACTGTCCGTATATGACGCCGGTCCCCTTCCGCGGTACGCCCAACGAACCGAAAAACATCCCGCTCGTGGCGGCAAAAATGGCGGAGCTCAAGGGGCTCTCCGGGGAGGAGATCGAGCGCGTCACCACCGAGAACGCTTTGCGTTTTTATTCCATAAAGCTATGATCATCAACGGGGAATATTTTCAAATCGATTTTCAAAAAAAGTTCGGTCAAAATTTTATTTTCGACCGCAATCTTTTGGACGCCATCGCCTCGGATGCCGGCGTGACCAAAGAGGACGTCGTCGTGGAGATCGGCGCGGGTGCGGGCACTCTTACAGCCGCGCTTGCGGATAAGGCAAAAGCCGTTATTGCGTACGAGATCGACGAGGCTCTCCGTTCGGTTTTGGATAGGACGCTTGCGTCCAAAAGCAACGTCACCGTCGTCTATGAGGATTTTTTGAAAAAGAGCGCGCCCCTTCCCACCCCGTTTAAGGTGGTGGCAAACTTGCCCTATTACGTCACGACCCCCATCGTGATGAAACTTCTCGAAGGGGAAGAACGCCCGCAAAGCGTCACCGTTATGGTGCAAAAGGAAGTTGCGGAACGTTTGACCGCCGCTCCCGGCACGGCGGAATACGGCGCCATCACCGCATCTTTGAATTTGGTCGCGGACGCCTTTCTTACGAGGATCGTCGGCAGACAATGCTTCCTGCCCCCTCCCAACGTGGACAGCGCGGTGGTCAGGATCGACCTCAAAGACAAGGGCTATACCGAAGAGGAGATCGTTCTTGCGCGCAAGATCATCCGCGCCGCGTTCAATATGCGCCGCAAAACTCTTTCTAACGGACTTGCCGGACTGTTTGGCGGTAAGGAAAAAGCAAACGCGATCATTTCGGACGCGGGGTTCCCCGTGACTGTCCGTGGGGAAACGCTCTCCGCGGAAGACTATATCCTACTTGCGCGCGCCGCCGCTCGGTTGGGTTGATTTTTTCGTTTTCAAATAATTCAGTTCGGACGTCAACAGGGAAGTCACCGTTTGAAAGATGACTTGCAGTCTTGCTATTTCTTCCAAAGAGCTCCCTTGCGTCAAAGCTTCCGCGATCGCGCAAGCGAGTTTCAGATCCGCATCCATCACCCACAATCTATGAAAAATTAAGAAAATTTGCTAATTTTAAGGCTCGTTTAATGTTACAATAATACTATGGCTACAGAGATATCGGCGTAAACGCGCCGAAAAGGAAGTGGAACATGAAAAAGAAATTTATAGTAGTGATAGCGATCTTGTTGGTAATTGTTGCGGTGAGTATGTCGGGCTGTACTCTTTTTACGGGGAGCTCGACGGATAACCTCGCCAATTCCAGCGGGACGGAAAACGTCACCACCTATACCGACGTATCCAAATCGGAGCTTGAAAACGCTCTCACCAAATACCGTGAGATAGCGGAAAGTATGGCGGAGAGGACCGCCGCTTTGGAAGACACGGTGCGACAATCCATCACGGCGGCGCAGACCAACATCGGCGGGTATGCGACGGTGTACGTCAATTCCGTTTTGAACCTCACTTGTAAAGAGACCACCAAGTCGGGCGTTTCGGGTTGCCAGGGCACCGGCTTCATCATCACGGAAGACGGCTTTGTGATCACCAACAATCACGTCGTTTCGTACGAAGTGCAGGAAGCAGATCTGGACAACGTTCTCGGCAGCAACTGGTTTGGACAGACCGTTTACGGCACCAAGACCGTTACGTACACCTATTCTTCCATCGTGGGGAACTTTGACGTCGCGTCCGATTACCCGGATAATGCCACCTATAATTTGGAAATGATCTACCGTGACCCCGCCTACGATCTTGCGCTTTGCCGCATCACGACGGCGGTGCCCGTGGGCGATCATTGGACGCCGATCCCCTTCTATGAAGGGGCGGTCAATCGCGGCAATCAACTTTTGGTGCTCGGCAACGCAAGAGGGTACGGTTACTCCGCCACGGCGGGCATCGTCTCCGCTACGGGCAAGACCTTCACCGATACCCCGCAATTGACTTTTATCCAAACCGACGCGGCAATCAACGGCGGCAACTCGGGCGGCCCCGCCATCAACATTTACGGCGGCTTGGTGGGCGTGGTCAACAGCAAGTTTGTCAGTATCATCAAAAGCAGCTATTTCAGCAGCGAGATCGAGGACGTAGAGGGTATGGGTTTTGCCATCGAACTTGACAAGGTCAAGACCTTTATTTCCGCCGCGCAGACCAACAAGTCCGTTACGGTCACGTACAAGACGATTTCCGCCGCAAACGCCGCTTAACGTAAAAGCGACGATCATCCCGACTGCAATCCGCGGTCGGGATTTTTTTTGTATATTCAGGGGGTGTTTTTAATACAATGCTTTATGAACGTCGTTTTCTTTTTGCTCTTTTTCATAAGCGTTGCTTGGATGTTGTTTACAAACCCCGCGGGGGCGGTGTCGGCAGCGCTTAGTGGGGCGGAAAACGCCGTCGCTTTGTCTGTAAAGATGCTTGCGGTCTACGCTCTGTGGCTTGGCATCCTCGGCGTGATGCGAAAAAACGGTGTGGCGGAGTTTTTGTCCCGTTTGTTTCGCCCCGTTACGAAAAGGCTTTTTAAGGGGGAAAGTGAGCAAGCGCGCTCCTTGATCTCACAAAATTTGGCGGCAAACTTTCTCGGCATCGGCAGCGCGGCTACGCCCCTCGGCATCGAGGCGGTAAAGTTGATGCAAGGGGAAAAGCCCGACGCCACCGACGGCACGGTTTTGTTCATCGTCATCAATGCTTGCGGCGTACAACTTTTGCCCGCCACCATCATCGCCTTGCGCGCGCAAGCGGGCAGCGCTTCCCCTTCGGATATCCTTCTCCCCACGGTGATTTCCACTTTGGTGACCGCCGCTATCGGGGTGACGCTGTGCTTTTTAAAGCGAGGGAAGGGAAAAAGGTGAGCGTATACATTCTGCCCGCTTTCATCGCTCTCAATTTTTTGGTGGGAGCCATCCGTCGCGTTCCCGTGTTCGACGCTTTCGTGGAGGGGGCAAAAGGGGCGCTTCGCCTTGCCGCGGATATCTTTCCGTACCTTGCCGCCGTGCTTGTCGCCGTGGCGCTTTTTAAGGAGAGCGGGCTTTCGGCGTATCTTGCCAAGGCGGCGGCTCCCGTCTTCGGCTTCCTCGGCATCCCCGCGGAACTTACCGAATTGATCGTCGTCCGTCCGATGAGCGGTAGCGGCAGTATCGGGCTTTTGTCCGAAGTATATCGCCTGTACGGCGCGGATAGTTACGCCGCTCGCGCGGCAAGCGTGATCGTGGGCTCAAGCGAAACGGTCTTTTATGTCGCGGCGCTGTACGGCGGGGGCAGGGTAAAAAGGTACAAGGGCGCCATCGCCATCTCTCTGGTCGCCACTTTGGCGGGTACGGTCATTTCCTGCCTGCTTTGTCGGCTTATGTGAATACGCAACGCGCAACTTGTCAAAACTTCGGGTATCAAAAAAACAAGGAGGATAATATATGAAGTATTATCACACCGGAGAGAAGCCCGGCGACGGCACCTACAGTTGCACCAATTGCGGCACCAACGTGACCCTCGGCAAAAACGACAAAGTTCCGCCGTGTCCCAAGTGTACCAATACGTCTTTCACCAAAGAGTAAACTAACGGATGGCGGATAGCGGCGGTTATTCGTCGCTATCCATTTCATCAAAGGGCAGTTACGTACGAGGGGTACGCGCCTGCCCTTTTCTTCAAAGAGCGCTCGCCGCTGCACCACGCTCCGTCGCCCATCATTTTTTATTAAAAATACCTTGAAAGCAATAAATCGTTAGACAAACAGCACTTTTCGTGTTATGATAAGGCTACCTCGATCGAGGCGCTATAGAGATGTTCCTTGCTTAACCATCTCTGATAAAAAACAAGGAGGTCACAACGGTGACAAAACTCAAAGAATTTTTTACGGAAATCAAACTCTTACTTCGAAGCATTCCTTCCCTGATCACAGCTCTTTTTGTGACTGCGATCGTGTCGATGAATCTGCTTGCCAACAAAAGCATCGATACGGGGACGACATGGCTTGCCTTGGACTGCGGTATCATCTTCTCCTGGTTGGTGTTCTTGCTGATGGACGTGGTGACCAAGCGCTTTGGCGTCCGCGCCGCCAACGTTTTGTCCGTGACGGCTCTCGTGGTCAATTTGTTCTTCGCCGCGTTTTATATCGCCGCGTCTTATATCCCCGGGCTTTGGTCGCAAAGCTTTGTGGAAGGGTCCGAAGGGGTCATCAACGTTGCTTTGGACGGCACCTTCCGCTCCTCGTGGTTTGTGATCCTCGGCAGCTCGGTCGCCTTCGTCGCTTCGGCGTTTTTGAACAACTTTTTGAATATGTTTTTCGGAAAGATGTTTAAGGAAAAAAACTTTTTGGCGTTTTCCGTCAGTTGCTACGCTTCCACGGTCATCGCGCAATTTTTGGACAACATCCTCTTTGCCTTTATCGTCAGTTATCACTTTTTCGGTTGGACGCCTCTGCAATGCGTTACCTGCGCGGCAACGGGCGCGGTGGCGGAACTTGTGTTTGAGGTGATCTTCTC
>DMCI01000014.1 GCA_003445835.1 Clostridiales bacterium | reverse complement strand
GCACCAGCCACTACTTCGGCGACAATTTCAGCCGCCCCTTCAACATCAAGTTCTCCTCCAGGGAAGGGGACCTTAAGTACGTTTACCAAACCAGTTGGGGCACCTCCACCCGTATGATCGGCGCCCTGATCATGGCGCACGGCGACAATCGCGGCTTGGCGCTTCCCCCCAAGGTGGCGCCCGTTCAGGCGATCATCATCCCCATCGCAGCGCACAAAGGCGGCGTCAACGAAAAGGCGGAGGCGATCAAGCAAGCGCTTGAAAACGCAGGCGTCCGCGTAGAGGTCGATTACCGCGATCAAAGCACGGGTTGGAAGTTCAACGAGTGGGAAATGAAGGGCGTGCCCGTCCGTATCGAAGTCGGTCCGCGCGATATTGAAAACGGCGTCGTGACCGTTGCCCGCCGCGACGACTTCAGCAAGACCCAAATCAAGATCGAAGACCTCGCCACCGAGATCCCCGCCCTTTTGGACGTTATCCAAAAGTATATGCTTGAAAAAGCCCGCAAATTCCGCGACGCGCACATCGTCGTCTGCGAGGATATGGATGGGCTCACCGCCGCCGTCAACAGCGGCAACTTCGTCAAGGCAATGTGGTGCGGCGACCGCGCTTGCGAAGACAAGGTCAAGGAGCTTACCGGCGCATCCACCCGCGTGATGCCCTTCGATCAAACCCCCGTGGGCACCAAGTGCGTCTGCTGCGGCAAGAACCTCCTCGAAGGCGAAGGCAAAGTCATCTATTTCGCCAAGGCTTATTGATCAAACGACGAATAACGACTCATCTATTTTGTTACTGACTTCAAAATCGCGCAATTACGTACCACAAGTACGCGCTTGCGCGGTTTTTTTGTTGAATCTCGTATCTGCCGCCCTTCTTCACCGTTTGAAAATAACAGATCAAACCCGACAGCGCTTGACAAAACGCCTCCCGCGCGACATATAATAGTTTAAGAATTTTTGAAAGGTGACACAATGAAAAAGTACGTGGATCAAATGCAAAATACCCTTCTTTCCCTCCTGGCGGTAAACAGCGTGCAAGGGGAGCCCGCGGAGGGCGCGCCTTTCGGCGCGGGTACCCGCGAAGCACTGGATAAGTTCCTTGCAGTTGCTTCTTCTTTTGGCATGAAGACCAAGGTCGTGGACGGTATGGTCGGCTGGGCGGAAGTCGGCGAAGGAGAACTACTCGGCATCCCCTTCCATTTGGACACCGTCCCCTTCGGCGAAGATTGGAGCCACAGTCCTCTCGGTGAAGTTGCGGACGGCGTGATCTACGGTCGCGGCGCGGAGGACGACAAGGGTCCCGCCGTCGCGGTGCTTTACGCATTGAAATCCTTATTGGACGAGGGGCTCCTCCCCAAAAGGCGCATCCGCTTGATCGCAGGACTCAACGAGGAAAGCGGTTGGAAGTGCATCGAACGCTACCTTCAAACCGAGGAAGTGCCTGCTTTGTCCTTCTCCCCCGACGCAGACTTCCCCGTGATCTTTTCCGAAAAAGGCGTTTTGCACGCCTGCGTTTCGGTAATAAGACCCGACGACATCCTCTCATTTACGGGCGGGGAACGCGTCAATATGGTGGCGGATCGCGCCGAACTGGAAGTAAAAACACTTTCTGACGCCGCCTTCTCCAAGTGCTTGAAGGGAGGCATCAAAGTCAAATTCATTGCGGATGGATTCCGCCTCAGCGCGGAGGGCGTTTCCGCTCACGGCTCCACTCCCGAAAAAGGAGAGAACGCCATCGTGAAGATCTTGTACGCCGTCAAGTCCACTTCGGAATTTTTGGCGGATCTTTACGACTGTTTCCATTTGACCGACGGATCGGGATTGGGCATCGAGCTCAAAGACGAGGTCAGCGGCGACCTCACCTTAAACCTCGGCAAGGTCGCAACGGAAGGCGACAGACTTCTCTTCTCCCTTGATATCCGCTACCCCGCCGCCACAAACGAGCAAGCCTTGCTTGAAAAGTTGCAAGCCGTTTTTGGCGCGGACGCCGTCGTCACGGTGGAAGGCAGACACCTGCCCCTTTACGTTTCCCCTGCATCCGAACTGGTCACCGCCCTCCTTGCCGCTTACAACGAAGTCACGGGTGAAAACGCTTCCCCTATAGCCATCGGCGGGGCTACCTACGCGCGCGCTTTCCCAAACGCCGTCGCGTTCGGTCCCGTCTTCCCGGGGGAGGAAAGTCGCATCCATCAAAAGGACGAATGCATTTCTGTCGCGGGTCTCACAAAATGCGCCGAGATTTACCGCGCCGCCCTCAAAAAACTTGCCTTTTAGAACGCTTTACCAAGCGCCTTTCCGCGTGATATAATCAAGGCATGCAATTTACGACCACACTCATCACCGTGGCGATCATGCTTGCCTACGCTATCCCCGGTTTCATTTTCGTAAAGACCAAGGCCATCAAGCCTGAGTCCATCGGCGCTTTTGCGCGCGTGCTTTTGTTCGTTTGTCAGCCGGCGCTCTTTTTATATTCTTTCAACGCCGCTACCTATACGCCCGAGTTCTTCAAACAAATGGGGATCTTTTTCGGTCTGTGTATGGGTATGCAGATCCTCGTGATGGTCACTTTGACCTTGATCTTGAAGCGCAAGTTTGACGACATCCGCAACCGCATCTGCACGATCGCATCCGCCTTGGCAAACGTTGGGTTCTTCGGCGTGCCGCTTTTGGAAGCAGTCTTGCCCGAACACCCCGAAGCCATCGTCTTCTCCACCGTGTTTTCGGTCACCTTAAATTTACTTTCCTGGTCGCTTGCCGTCGGCATCATTTCGTGGGATCGAAAAAAGATGAGCATCCGCAATATGGTCGTCAATCCGACGACGGTCTCGCTTTTGGTGGCTCTTCCCCTCTTTTTCACCGCGACCAAACTGCCCTCGCAGATCGCCCCCATCGTGGAGCTTCTTGCCCGCATGACGACGCCGATGTGCATGTTGATCCTCGGCATGCGCCTTGCCACGGTCACCCCGCGCGATCTCTTTTTGAATCCGCGCATTTATCTTTCCACCGCCATCAAAAACGTGGTCTATCCCTTGCTCTCTTTCTTGATCATCTACTTCATCCCGCTGCCGACCTATATCAAGATCACCTTCTTCCTCTTGGGTTGTTGTCCTGCGGCAAGTATGGT
>DMCI01000154.1 GCA_003445835.1 Clostridiales bacterium | reverse complement strand
CAGCGTTTCGGACACCAATCCCACGTGGACTGCGACTGGCAGAAAAGACGCCCCCGCTCGTCCGACCATCAGCACTAGCGGCGGCAGTACCATCAATACAAACGGCGACGCTTCCGTCAATCCCCTTGTGGTCAATAACGTGGTCACACCCGCACAGGCATACAGCGGTGCGGTTGCGCCCAAGCCCGTTTCTACGACCAAGGCGGAAAGTGCGTCCTCCGGCTTGCTCTTTGCAGGTGGCAAGGCAAGTTCAAACACCGGCTATTGGACCTCACCCAACTACAATGCGTCCGGCGGCTCTATGACGCACCCCTCCTCCAAGTGGACAAGTGACGTCACCAGGCACTTTGACAAGACGCAAACGGCGTATTGGAACACCCGTTTCGTGCCGTATAACTGGAAGTTGCCGTACTACGATTCCGCAGGTAACTCCACCTATGCCAAGAGGGTTTTGACGCAATCCGAGTCCGTTGAACTTAACGGACATATGATGCTTAAGCAGACCTCGTCTACCGGCTATTTTACCAACCAGTCGCAGTATACGGGCAGTAGCTTGGCGGACAAAGCTGGTAGCTTGTTCGGCTGGCGTTCCGGCGGCGTTTCCAACAACCAGGCTTTGAAGGACTTCGTCGTCTTAAACGGCTACCCGGAGTGGGACGGCCCGTTTGATAAGGACCCCGATCACAAGCGCAGGACCAAGATCTTGGTCTTTGAAAGCGGTGAGTTGCCGTACAGCGCCTTCTTTATGGGAGAAGGTACGGGCAGCGAAGACTATGCAAGTTGGTACGGCAATTCCGCCAACAAGTCCATTCGCGGCGCTAAGCAAAAAGCTTGGAGGCTGGGCGACGAGGAAGTCAGCTTCTACGACGGAAGCTTAGTCTTCTACGCCTGTAAAGACCCGTCCGATCCGTACAAGGCAAACAACGAGAAGGATCTGCACGTCGTGTTGCCGCAGGGCATCGGCTTCGACTTCGTCGTCGATGCGGAAAACACCGTGACCGTCGTCGGCAACGGTAGGGTATTCCTTTACTTGACCAGCGGCGATACGGTGCGCTTTACCGCAAAGGCGACGGGCGACGTTTACGCCAACCCCGTCGGCGGTTTGAAGGATAACGGCAACGGCACGTATTCTCCGCTCCTTTATATCATCGGCGCGGGTACCAACATCGACCTCTGGATAGACCGTATGCCCATCAGCGCGTTTATCTATATGCCGTTTGGTTCTACCGACGCTTTGTACAACGCAGGTAACGGTACCTTGAAGGCGTACAACAACTTCAAGAGCTTGGCAAACGGCGCAACGTTCTCAAGCTTGTACAGCGGTACGGGCGCGACGACCGCCGTGGCGCGTAACTGCTTGCACCTGTTGTGGGATAACACCTCCGGCGGCGCCAGAAATATTTGCGGTACCATCGTGACGGATCAGTTTATCTACGAAGCGAGCGCAAACAACCTGAACTTCAAAAACTTCAGCGGTTCGACGAGGAAGATCGTGCCCGACTTCAGTGATACCATGATCTATTCCGCAAGTACAAAGAGCAGCAGTACCACAAGGGTGGGTTCCTACAAGAAGTATCCGCTTGCGACCTTCCTTTCGACGGCGCCCAACTATTCTACCAGCCTCTTGAACTGGGAATACAAAGGGATCAAGGTGGAGTGATATGAAAAAGCTTTTTATGTTTTTTAAAAAGTGCAAAAAAGGCTTCACGCTTATGGAGTGCGTGTGCGCCATCGCGGTGGTGGGGCTACTCTCGGCGATCATTCTTCCTTTGACGGCGGCATCCATCCGTTCTATGCGCGTTTCCGACGCGTTACGCGCCGCGGCGCAAGACGCATCGGCTAAAAACGCCTCGGTCACCACCAACAAAAACGATTCGAGTACCAGTCAAACGATGTACGTGACGGTCAACTACGCAAACGTAACAGGCGTTTCTCACGTGGAAAGCGCCTTCGTCTTCACCAAGACGGGGTCGGAAAACAGCGATTACGCAGTGTCCGTCACTTACTACGATTTAAAGTACGGCAAAGAAACGGAGGATATCAAAAAGTAGTATGCTGTTTGTCAGATGGAAGAAGGCAAGAAATAAAAAGGGCATTACCCTCGTGGAGATGCTTGCGGCGGTGGTTATCACCGCTATTCTTGCTTCCGTCCTTTCGATGATGATCGTCCCCGTGATGAACTCTTACAGCAAATCCGAAACCAAGACGCTGTTGCAAACGGCGGCGACGTCGCGTTTGAACGACATTGCTTACCATTTGCGCGGCGCAACGGGCGTTTACGTTTCGTCCACGCCCAAATCCTTCCCCGATACCAACAAGACGTCCGATCAGTATAAGGGGGTTAAGTATTTCGACGCAAAATTCGGCTTTGCTTTGTTCAATTGTTATCAAAACAAAAGCAGTTCGTATCTTTATCCCGAATTGAAGTTTGTAAAGTACCCCACGACCTCAAGCGGCGATCCGTCGATCGAGTGGGCGAGCAGTTACACTCCCAACTTAAAGCTTTCTTCCGACGACTACCAAAACGTGGAAATTTCTTGTCCCGATGCGGAAAGTTTCTATTTTTACGTCAAAAACAATCCCGACGGCGGCAACCATTCCAATGTGTTGGAAGTGCATTTGAAGCTCAAAAAGGGGCAGGTGGAGTACGAGGGCAGTAAGACCATCGTTTGCGAAAACTTGGTGATCAATGGTGAAAATATCAAAACCGCCCTTTTCCAATACGTAAACAACGCGTGGAAACTTACCGACGCTATCGTCAGCACGGGCAACGATCCCAGCAAGTGGAAAAAGTATTATTCCGTATGGTTCTCGAGGGATATCTGAGATGTCTGCGCTGTTTTACGTTTTGATCGCTTTGTTCGGCGTCGTGGCGGGAGGTGTTCTTGCGAGGGCGGCTTACGCTATTCCGAGAGGGGAATATCGCCAAATCGTGGCGCCACATTGCGCCTCGT
>DMCI01000074.1 GCA_003445835.1 Clostridiales bacterium | reverse complement strand
GTCCCGAAACGATGTTCGGTGATACCGCGGTTGCCGTCAATCCCACCGACGAAAGGAATACTTCAATCATCGGCAAGACGCTTTCCCTGCCACTTACCGATCGCGTGATCCCCATCGTCGCCGACGAATACGTTGAAAAAGATTTCGGTAGCGGCGCCGTTAAGATCACCCCCGCGCACGACCCCAACGACTTCGAAGTGGGTATGCGCCACAATCTTGAAGTCATCCGCGTAATGAACGACGACGGTACGATGAATGAAAAAGCAGGCGCGGCTTACGCCGGCTTGGATCGTATGGTCGCAAGAAAGAAGGTCGAGGAAGACCTCACCGCCCTCGGTCTTTTGATTGAAAAAGAGCCCTACAAACACAATGTCGGCGAGTGCTACCGTTGTCACAGCAGCGTGGAGCCCATCGTCTCCAAACAATGGTTCGTCAAGATGAAGCCCCTTGCGGAACCCGCGATCAAGGTCGTCAAGGACGGAGATATCGAATTCATCCCCGAGCGTTTCTCAAAAGTGTACTTCGGCTGGATGGAGAACATCAAGGATTGGTGTATTTCCCGTCAACTTTGGTGGGGTCACCGTATTCCCGCCTATTACTGCCAAGACTGCGGCGAAATGATCGTTTCGGAAAATGCCCCAGAAGTTTGCCCCAAGTGCGGCAAAAATCACTTCAAACAGGACGAAGACGTGCTTGATACCTGGTTCTCCAGCGCGCTTTGGCCCTTCTCTACGTTGGGATATCCTGACAAGACGGAAGATTTGAAGTACTTCTACCCGACCAGCGTTTTGATCACCGCCTACGACATCATTTTCTTCTGGGTGGCAAGGATGATCTTCTCCGGCTTGGAGCATATGGGACAGATCCCCTTCTCCAAAGTTATGATCCACGGTATCGTGCGCGATAAGTTGGGCAGAAAAATGAGCAAGAGCCTCGGCAACGGCATCGATCCTCTGCTCGTCATCGACAAGTACGGCGCAGACTCTTTGCGCTTCTCTCTTGCCAACGGCATCGCCCCCGGCGGCGACACCCGCTTCTACGAAGAAAAAGTGGAAAGCGCAAGGAACTTTATCAACAAGGTGTGGAACGCATCCCGCTTCGTTATGATGAACCTCGAAGGGGTGGAGCTTTTGCCCATCGAAAAGACCCAAAAGACAATCGCCGACCGTTGGATCTTGAGCCGCTTGCAGGAAACGGCAAAAGCAGTCAACGAAAACCTCGAAAAATACGAGATCGGTCTTGCCGGCGCAAAGATGTACGACTTCGTTTGGAGCGAGTTCTGCGACTGGTACATTGAAGCGATCAAGCCGTCCTTGTATTCCGAAGATAAAAAGATCAAACAAAACGCCGCTTCCAACATCTATTACGTACTCGTCAACATCTTAAAGATGTTGCATCCGTATATTCCCTTCGTGACCGAGTACATCTACCTCTCTCTCCCCATTCACGAAGAAACCATTATGCTCACCTCTTACCCCACCTATCAAGCCGAACTTTTCTTTGAAAAGGAAAAGGCAGAATTCGAAGCGGTCATGGACATCATCAAGGGCATCAGAAATATCCGTGCGGAGATGTCCGTCGCCCCCTCCAAGCGCATCCACGTCACCGTGAAGACGCAAAACGAGGATCTTATCAGATCGGGCGAAGGTTACCTTGCAAAACTTGCGGGCGTGGAAAAGGTCACTTACGACGCATCCTACGTTCCCGGCAAAAAGGTCAGCACCGTCGTCACCGCCGCGGCTGAGATCTACATCCCGCTCGGCGACCTCATCGACTATGACAAGGAGATCGAAAGATTGCAAAAAGAAAAGGCTTCTCTTGAAAAAGAGATCGCCCGTTCCAAGGGTATGCTCGGCAACCCGGGCTTCGTTTCCCGCGCACCGGAAGCCGTCGTTTCGCAAGAACGCGAACGTCTTGCCGTCAACGAAGAAAAACTTGCCAAAATCCTTTCCAACATTCAGGCTCTTGCCGAATGATCAAGCAAGGATCGCACTGAGTACGTTTTTGTTTTGTTCGAATATTTCGGGCAAATACTCTTCTCCGACGGGGTGTTCCGCCGTTAAGGGCGCCACCTCGACGGTAAACGACGGGATATCAAACTTCCGTATACACCAATCTTTGTAGCCGCCGGCGCTCCCCGTCGTCAAAACGGGCGTGTAACCGGTCACGGCAGATAAACGATAAGCCACAGCCTCGTCACGCGCGAGGCTGTTTTCGTTTTGTCCTGAAAAACCATAGTAAATGATTTCCCCTTTGGTGTGATACGAGATGGTCGCATACGGTGCGATCTTTTGCGTAAAAGCTGACAAAACGTTTACTTCCCTCTCGCTCATCGGATAATACCCGATAAAACTTTCGGGAGACGGGCACCTCCTGTTTTGCGCCCCGCTTCCCCAATCCGCATCGAAATTGGTATTCAGATCAACGGCGTTTGCGTTTGCCTTGTAAAAAGAGAAATCCCGTCCGCCGTTTACGTCCGTCAAAAAGCTTTTGAGTTTTTCACAAGCAACAAAATCCACGCCGTCCAAAACCAAACGTATACCGTCGGGATTGCTGTTGTAAACGAAGTACGCGCCACCGTCAAAGTGATGCGTCGCGGCATATTTTGCCAGTTCGACGCCAAGAAGCGCCGTCACGTATTCACGGGCGTGGATCGCGCATTGCACGATCACCTGTCGTCCCGTGTAACTCCCGACGTGCGAAGCATAGATCGGTTGCGACAACAAGCTGTACCCGACCGTAAAAAGATCCGAAAACTCCGAAACGCTTTGTAGCCTTTGCTCCAATTCACCGTAATTCATAGTATATTTTATTAAACGTCGACGCCGGTGGTTAAAAAAAGTCCTCCGACCTTTCGATCGGAGGACTTAAAACAAATACGAACAGTTATCAGCAAATACCCTGCGCCATCATAGCGTCCGCGATCTTCTTGAAAGCGGCGATGTTTGCGCCGAGAACGAGGTTCTTGGGCTGACCGTATTCCGCAGCAGCGGAGCTGATGTTCTTGAAGATGTTCTTCATGATGCCCTTAAGTTTGGCGTCGACTTCTTCAAAGCTCCAGAAAAGCCTGCCGCTGGACTGAGCCATTTCAAGCGCGCTGGTAGCAACGCCGCCTGCGTTGGCAGCCTTACCGGGAGCAAACAGAACGCCCGCGTCTTGCAGCATCTTGGTCGCTTCGAGGGTAGTAGGCATGTTTGCGCCTTCCGCCACGGCGATGACACCGTTTTTGATAAGAGCCGCAGCGCCCTTCTCATCAAGTTCGTTTTGGGTAGCGCACGGGAGAGCCACGTCACACTTCACCGTCCAAATGTCACGGCAGTTTTCACCGTAAACAGCGTCGGGATGCTTGACGAGGTATTCCTTGATCCTGCCCCTTCTGACTTCCTTGATCTCTTTGATGAGTTCGATATCAATGCCGTTTTTGTCGTAGACATAACCGTTGGAATCGCTCATCGCAACGACTTTACCGCCAAGCTCGGTCGCCTTAACTGCAGCGTAAGTCGCAACGTTACCGCTACCGGAAACGACCACCGTCTTGCCGGAGATCGAGGAACCGAAGTGAGTAAGCATCTCACTTGCGAGGTAGACGAGACCGAAGCCGGTCGCCTCTTTTCTTGCAAGAGAGCCGCCGTAGGACAAACCACGACCGGTCAAAACGCCGACGTGCTCGTTGGCAAGCTTCTTGTAGTA
>DMCI01000122.1:382-7079 GCA_003445835.1 Clostridiales bacterium | reverse complement strand
TCGTTTAGGCGGGCGCTTTTGTTTTTTACGAGATTTTATTTTTTCTATTTTTTTGTAAAATCCCTTGACGGACGGAATGAGGCGGCGTATAATGATAACAGTTGAACAAGTATTCAACCGTTCAATCTTGGAGGGAACTATGGAACCTATCGAAAAAGATCTTTGTGAAAGCGAAGTCGTACATGAAAGCGTCGTGGAAAAGGTGCGCGCAGCGCTCCCGGACGAGGACACCCTTGCCGACGTAGCGGAACTTTTCAAAGTTTTCGGCGACAGCACGAGGACTCGCATTCTTTCCGCGCTTTTTGAGGCGGAACTTTGCGTTTGCGACATTGCAAGTTTGCTCAATATGACCAAGTCCGCCGTTTCACACCAACTGCGCATTCTCAGACAGACCAAGGTTGTGAAGTACCGCAAGCAAGGCAAAGAAGTATATTATTCGCTGGATGACGAGCATATCTCGCGGATTTACAAAATGGCGCTCGAACACTTGAAGGAGGAGAAATAATATGAAAAAGGTTTACGAACTTACGGATCTGTGTTGCGCATCCTGCGCTGCGGAGATCGAACGCAACTTGAATAAGCTTGCGGGCGTTGCGTCCTGCAACGTAAACTTCGTTATGCAAAATATGACGGTCGACTTTGAAGAGGGGGCGGATCAAAAGTCCGTTTTGAAATCCGTCGTCAAAGCAGTCCGTCGCGTTGAACCCGATTGTGACGTGGTTGAGGTAAAATAATGAAAAAGAACAAGAAGCAACTGCTTCGGATATTGGTGGCGTTTGGACTTTTCCTCGTGGGGATCGTTCTCTACAAATTGACGCCGCTCAAAACCTTTGCCGAGGTAGCGGAAGGGTGGAACTTAAAGGATTATCGCTTTTACCTCTTCGTTTTACCTTTTCTTGCGGCGTATTTGATCGTCGGTTACGACGTGATCTACAAAGCGGCGCGAGGGCTTTTTTCCGGCAGGCTTCTTGACGAAAACTTTTTGATGGTGGTCGCCACTTTCGGCGCCATCGCCCTTTTGGATCTTCCCGAAGCGTGCGGCGTGATGTTGTTTTATCAAGTGGGAGAGTTGTTCCAACGCTATGCCGTGGGCAAATCCCGTCGTTCCATTGCGGCGTTGATGGATATCCGTCCCGAGATCGCTCGCGTGCTTAGAGACGGGGAGGAAACGGTAGTTTCGCCCGAAGAGGTGGAGATCGGTGACGTTTTGGTGCTGCGCGCAGGAGAACGCGTACCCGTTGACGCCGTCGTCTTGGAAGGGCGCGGCGTGTTTGACACCGCTTCGTTGACCGGGGAATCCCTTCCGCGTGAAGTTGCGGCGGGCGAAGACGTCATCAGCGGTTCGATCAATATCGCAGGCGAAGTCAAGCTTCGCGCCGTTAAAAAGTACGGGGAATCCGCCGTGCAAAAGATTTTGGAACTCGTCCAAAACGCCGCGGCAAAAAAGGCGAAGACTGAAAATTTTATCACAAATTTCGCGCGTTATTATACCCCCGTCGTCGTCATTGCGGCGCTTTTGATCGGGGTGATCCCGCCCATTTTTCTCAACGATTGGGGCGGCTGGATCAAAAAGGCTTTGACCTTCCTCGTGGTGTCCTGTCCGTGCGCTCTCGTTATCTCGGTGCCGCTTTCCTTCTTCGGAGGGATCGGCGGCGCGTCCAAACGCGGTATTCTGGTGAAGGGGGGCGGCGCGCTGGAGCGACTTGCCAAAGCAAACGTCTTTGTATTTGACAAGACGGGTACGATCACAAAGGGCAGTTTTTCGGTCGTGGAAGTCTTCCCCGCGGAACGCGCTAAGGAGATCTTGACTGCGGCCGTAATTGCGGAAGGCGCGTCAAATCATCCGATCGCGCGGTCGGTGGTGGAATATGCGCCGGCGGTGGATCGTGACGGGTACGAGATTGAGGAGATCGCCGGTCGCGGCGTAAAAGCCCAAAAGGACGATCAAACGATCCTTGTCGGCAACGCGGCGCTTTTGAAGGAAAACGGGGTCGATTTTGAGGAGAACGCTTCGCCTTATACCACTCTTTACGTTGCTCAAAACGGCAAGTATCTCGGTAGGGTGACGGTTTCGGATGCACCCAAGGAAAACGCGGCGGAAGTCATCCGTTCACTAAAAGCGGAAGGCGCCCGTACGATCATGTTGACGGGCGACCGCGAGGCTACGGCAAAAGCCGTTGCCGCCGAAGTGGGCGTGGATGAGTGCGTGGCAGATCTTTTGCCGCAGGACAAAGCGGAGTGGGTTGAAAAGTTGATCGCGAAAAACGCGGGCGCCGGTTCGGTCTGCTTCGTGGGCGACGGCATCAACGACGCGCCCGTGCTTGCCATGGCGGACGTCGGCGTATCGATGGGCGGCATCGGCAGCGACGCGGCGATCGAGGCTTCGGACGTGGTTTTGATGCAGGACGATCTTGCTTCTATCAAGGAGGGACGCCGTATTGCCAAAAAGACGATGCGCATCGTGCGTGAAAACGTAGCCGTTGCGCTTGGCGTCAAGATCGGCGTGCTCGTTTTGACGGCTGTCGGTTTGATGGGCGCTTTTGCAATGTGGCTTGCCGTCTTTGCTGACGTGGGCGTCGCAATGCTTGCCATCATCAATGCGATGCGGACGTTGCGGTAAATCGTTCCTTAACAAAAAAGCGGCTGTTGAACAACAGCCGCTTTTTAATATACAAGTATAATATTCCACAAATCAAATATAATCGTTTCTTTATGCGTTCGTTTTGATCGCGCCTTCCAGCGCAATGCGGATGACGTCCACCGTTGCGCGCACTTTTTCCTCTTGTTCGTCTTTGGCGTAGGTATAGCGGATAAAGGACTCTCCGCGGCCGATATCGTTGTTGACGTAGACGGCGGTATATTCCTTGCCATCGGCGTCCGTTACCGTTTTTAGGACGTACGTCCCGACGCAAAGCAATCCGACCGTTTTGTCAAAGGTATCCGGGTCGTCCACCACAAGTTTCCCCGTCGTGCGGAAGCGCTCAAACATCGCTTGGACGCAAGGTTTGTCGTAGTCCAATCCGACGATCTTAAAGCCGTATTGTTCCTCAATGGTTTTGAAGATCGCTTCAAGATCCCATTTGTCCACGCCGGGCGCGAAGTTGGAAAAATAGGGGATAGCCAAGTCAAAATCGAATTCGTCGTTCAGATTGATCTCGCCTTGTTCGGAGATCTGCGTTTTCAGCACGGCGGTCACGAGGTTTTCGAGGGGGAGGTAAAGCTTGTATTCGCCCGCAGTCGTAAAGAGGATTTCGGCTTTCTTTTTGTTGAGCAGTCCCACGTAGTCCTTACCGAACACCGAAAAGGACGTTACTTCAAACTTTTTGTCCACTTCAAAGTGTCTGCCTTCCTTGGTCACTTTGACGGGGTGAGGGACGTAATTTGCCGTGGCGTCAAAGTAGATTTCGGAAACTTCGCCGAAACTCTTCGCTCGCATGATGGCGTCGCGCGTGCTTTTGAGGGTGGGGATATCCGCGTACAGACGCTTCAGTTGACTGACTTTATCTCTTTTGTAGTTGTGCAGAGCATTGGGGGAAGCAAGTCCAAGAGAAGCAAGCTTCTCTTGAATAAGCTGCGCCATAATGGCGTGTCCTTCGCTGAGGGGGTGGACGCCGTCTTCACAGATCAGGCGGTTCCAACGGGCGCGGTCGGTCTCGTACACGTTTTCAAAGGCAGAGTATACGTCCAGTATTTCATAAGGCGGGACGCTGTTTCCGTTTTCGTCCGTCACGGTGTGTACCTCGGCGTATTCGGTCAAAATGACGTTGATCTCGCGGATCAACTTGTTCATCAGCGCGTGGTATTGGTCGGGGCCGATCCCTCTTGCCGCCAAATAATTGCGGGCGTAGGCGGGTACCAACGGGCTGTCTTCCCCCGCGGGGTTGTAGAGTGTTTGGATCAAGATGCGGGCGGTGGGGTTGAGCCTGCGGATCGTTGCGAAAGTGGCTTCAAAATGTTCTTTGGCGGCTTGTTGTCGGGTGACGATTCGGTCGTAAACGTCGTTTGCGAGGTCGATCATCAATTGCGAATGATTGGAATTCAAAAAGTCGTTGCCGAGGTTGGAAATATGGATGATATCGGCGGTTTTGATCAAGGATCGCACCATGTTGACGCCGTCGTCCTCTCTTTCCACAAAGTTCATCAAGTCTTCCGACGTGTAGCCCGTCACGGCGCGGTTGTAGTAAGCAAAGCCGTTGATGTTGCCGATGATGCCGTAGTAACCGTACGCTTCGCGCTCGGTCAGCGGGGTGGGACCGGCAAGCGCTTCCCCGATGGAATCACCCAAAAAGAGGATGGTTTTTTGTTCTTCCGCTGCGGTGGGCTCGACGGGTTCTTCCGTTGTTCCCCCGCAAGCAAAAAGCGCCGCGCAAAGCGCGACCGAAAGTAAGATCAACAAGTAGGGAAGGATCTTTCTTTTCATACTACCTCGCTAATATCATTGACAGTCAAATTATACGGCATAACCCGCAAAATGGCAAGTACGATCTTTTTATAAAAAAGATGGCAAACGACGTTGCCATCTTTCGTATGATCTTTTTACTTCTTTTTGACGGGAGCCGTCGCCGGTTTGATCGCCGTTTTTACGACGGGTTTTACTGGCGTTTTGATCGGACTCGAAGTCGGTTTGACCGTCGGTCTTGCGGGGGTAACGGACGCTTTCACCGGCGCTTTTGCGGGTGTTACGGTCGCTCTCACGGGAGCCTTGATGGGTTCCGGTGTCTTGGCAACGGGCTTGGGAGTCGGCTTTTTTGCTTTCTCTTCGGGTTTTTCCACCACGTTGACGTAGTTGTACGGGATCTCGATGTTGTTGGCGATCAAGGCTTCTCTGACGCGCACGTTGATGTCGTCGATGACCCTTTCGCTTGCTACGGACGGACGGTAGTATACCGTGGTTTGCATAATGAGCGCGCTGTCGGCAAAGGACATAAAGTAAACTTCGCCGTAATTGTCGTCGCCGTTTTTGTCCGTGTGACCTTTGATGGCGTACGGGCATTCCGCTACCGCTTTGGCAATAACTCTTTTGACCTGCGTCATATCGCTGTCGTACCCGACGGAGAACTTAAACACCGCGGAGCGGGTGGTCGTTTTGAAGTTGTAACTCGTCAGGCGCATCGAGTTGATCACGTGGTTGGGGATGACGTGCCTCAAAGATTCCACGCCGCGGATCACCACGTGGTGCAGGGTGATGTCTTCCACGACGCCGGTGGTGCCGTCTTCCAAGGTGATCCTGTCGCCTACTTTAAAAGGGTTGTGCGCGCTGATCATCATACCGGCAAGCACGTCCTTGATGATATCCTGCGCGGCAAAGGCAAGCACGGCACTGATGATGGCGGTTCCTCCTACCATCGTGGTCCAAATGGTTTGCACGCCCGCCAGGTTTGAGATCACCAAAATGATGAAGCCGATGACGATCAATATCGTCAGGATGTGATGCAAAAACATCACGTGAAGCCCCGGGTGCCTTCTTTGAATGCGTTTGAAAATGGCGTTGCTGAGCTTTGTGATCAGGATGCAAACTAAAAATGCGACGATAAATACCCCGATCCAAGCAAAAACTTTCCATGGCGAATGCAACTTTTCTATCAAATCCAACAACATAACCCCTTTTCCTCTTTTGTTTTGGAATATAACTATTATACGTTTGTAATACGTTTTTGGCAAGTAAAATATAAAGTGGCGCGCCCGAGCGCGTAAAACGGCTCGGACGTTTTGTTTGAAAAAATCAAAAAACGCTTGACAAAGCAAAATGTGTTGGATAAAATATAATTGTATCAAACATAAATCGGAGGGGAGAGAATATGGGATACGACTATAAAGAGGCGATGAAGCTTGAAAATCAACTTTGCTTTCCGCTGTACGCGGCGGCAAGAAGCGTAGTCGGGCTTTATACTCCGCTGCTTAAGCCGCTTGGGCTTACCTACACGCAATACTTGGTCTTTTTGGTGCTGTGGGAAGAAGACGGCGTCCCCGTCGGTGAGATCGGGGAAAAACTTATGTTGGATAACGGCACGCTTTCTCCTCTTCTCAAAAAGATGGAAAAGGAAGGTTACGTCGAAAGAGCTCGCAGCAAAGAGGACGACAGGGTGGTCATCGTGTCGCTGACGGCAAAAGGTCGCGCGTTGCAGGAAAGGGCAAAAGACGTTCCCCAAAACGTGGCGACGTGCGTGGCTCTTCCGCCCGAAAAAGCAAGGATGCTTTATTCGTTGTTATACGAATTGATCAATACGAAAAAATAATAAAGGAGGATCGTTATGAAAAGTGTTTATGATTTTAACGTAAAAGACAGGCAGGGCAATGAAGTAAGTTTGTCGCAGTATCAAGGCAAAGTGTTGCTGATCGTCAACACTGCCACGGGTTGCGGGTTTACCCCTCATTACGATCCGTTGGAAGCGATGTACAAAGAGATGAAAGACAAGGGCTTTGAGATCCTTGACTTTCCGTGCAATCAATTTGCCGATCAGGCGCCGGGCGACAACGAGGAGATCCACGCTTTTTGCACGATGAAGTTCGGCACCGATTTCCCGCGGTTTGCCAAGATCGACGTCAACGGGGAAACGGCGGATCCGCTGTTTGCTTACCTTGCGACGGAAAAACCTTTCGTTGGCTTCGGCAAAGGCGTCAAAGGCTTCTTCTTAAAAAAGTTTGCCGATATGAACAACAAAAAGTACGGCGACAAAGCGTATATCAAGTGGAATTT
>DMCI01000122.1:0-254 GCA_003445835.1 Clostridiales bacterium | reverse complement strand
GTGGAAAAAGCCGTCGCGGCGGCTTTGTAAAAGGAGGGCGTTATGAAGATAAGACTCAACGACGACAAAGAAGTCGTAAGGATCATCCAGGAAGGTCTGAAGGCAAAGGACGGGTATTGCCCGTGTCGCGTCGGAAAGCGTCCGGAATTTAAGTGTATGTGCGAAGAATTCCGCAAGCAAATCGCCGATCCCGACTTTGAAGGTTTGTGCCACTGCAAACTTTATTATAAGGAGAAGTAAGGCTCTTTCGAGGT
>DMCI01000019.1 GCA_003445835.1 Clostridiales bacterium | reverse complement strand
ACCATAAAGGTGGAACGGATGGCGATGTCGCTCTTTTTGGACCGAATGTACGCGATCCTATCCAAGAGGGACGCGCGATCGTCCCGCCTGTTCATTCTTTTAAGTACGCCGTCCGACGCGTGTTGCATCGGCATATCTATGTATTTGGCGATCTTGGGCTCCGCGTCGATATAGTCGACAAGCTCATCCGTGCACATATCGGGATAGCAATACAGCAAGCGGATCTTATCGACGGGAAGCGCCGTCAGCGCCTTCAAAAGGTCGATCAGTTTGGGTTCCCCGTACAAATCCGTGCCGTAACGCGTGACGTCCTGCGCGACGAGGATAAGTTCTTTGACGCCCTGCGCCACAAGCCCTTCCGCTTCCTTCACCAAGCTTTCGATCGGGGTGCTTTTATACGCGCCGCGAATGCCGGGGATCGCACAGAAGGTGCACTTGTTGTCACAGCCGTCGGATACCTTTAAGTAAGCGTAATGGTACGGCGTAGTAACTACGCGTTCCTTAACACGTTCGCGCCCGCCGGCATTGGTAAGCACGACCTTTTCCCCTTTTTGTAACCGATCGAGAACCTCCCCGATACGGTCGTAGCAGGAATTATCTAAAAGCGCGTCCGCTTCCTTGAGACCGTCCTCCGCGGACAACTCAGACAAATACCGCATCGGCAAGCACCCCGCAACGATCAAATACTTGACGTTTTGGTGCGACCTGACGTCAAAGACGGTGTCCAAACTCTCTTTGACGGCGCTTTGCAAAAAGGCGCAAGTATTGACGATGACGGCGTCCGCTTCGTCGATATTATTCACGATCTGATGCCCCGCCTCGAGGACGAACCCCAAAAGACGCTCCGTGTCTACGCGGTTTTTGTCACAACCGAGCGAGATAGCCCCTACCTTCATCTTGCTTCATCTCCGTCAATGCCGTCTTCGCCGTACAGCTGATAATACTCGTCAAGGGTAATGATGACCTGACGGGATTTGTTGCCCGCCTCGGCAGGCCCCAAATAGCCGCGTTCGGACATCGTTTCCACGATCCTCGCCGCCCTGCCGTATCCGATGCGATACTTAATTTGCAGTTTGGAAATGGATGCTTGTCCGCTGTTGATAAAATACAACAGAGCCGAGCCGAACAGCGGATCATCGCCGTCCGCTTCGTTTTCGGAATCTTCACCCTTTGTGTTTTCCTGCGGGACTTCCTTATCCGCTTGAATGATCTTTTCCACGCTGCCGTCATAGCGCGCGTCGTTATGCTCCTTGATAAAGGAAACGATGGGTTCGATCTCGTCGTTGATAAAGGGCCCCTGCAAACGAATGGGATCACCGCCTTCCGGGGGCATATACAACATATCGCCGTTGCCAAACAAGGATTCCGCCCCGCCGCGATCCAAAATGGTCTTGGAATCGGTAAAGGACGTGACCTTAAAGGCGATCCTCGTCGGGATGTTGTTTTTGATGGTACCCGTGATGACGTCGACGGACGGACGTTGCGTTGCGATCACAAGGTGGATACCCGCCGCACGGGCTTTTGCCGTGATACGGGCGATCTTTTCTTCCACTTCGCGCTTTGCCGCAGACATCAAGTCAGCCATTTCGTCCACGATAAAGACGATGTAGTAAAGACCTTTTTCGCCCTTCTTTTTTTGCTTGGCGTTGTATTCCGCAAGGTTGCGGCAACCGTTTTCCCCAAGCAGTTGATAACGACGTTCCATCTCATTGACCGCCCAATTCAAGGCGTTGACCGCCTTGTCCGTTTCGGTAACGGTGCTGGGCATCAACATATGGGGCATATCTTTATAGACCGAAAGTTCGACCTTCTTGGGGTCGACCATGATAAAGCGAACGAATTCGGGGGAATAATGGTACATGATACTGATGATCATGACGTTCAAAGCAACGCTCTTACCGCTACCCGTGGAACCTGCGACCAAAAGGTGCGGCATCTTGAGTAGATCGCCGTAGATCGCCTGCCCGCTGACGTTGACGCCGACGGCAAAATACAACTTCCCTTCCTTTTCAAAGATGGGGTTGTTGATGATGGAACGAAGTCCGACCGTAGAAGTCTTGGCGTTGGGCACCTCGATACCCACGGCGTCCAGACCGGGCACAGAGGGGATGATCCTTATATTCTTTTCCACCTTCAACTTACGCTTAATATCCTTTTCGATGGGCGTCAACTTATTGACGGACATATTGTCGGGAAGCGTAACGGCAAACTGCGTGAACGTCGGACCCGTCTTGTGATCCACCACTTCGGAAGTGATATGGAAGGAAGAGAGTGCCTGCACGAGCATATTGCCGCGTTCCTCAACGTTCTCGTCGTCCGCGATAGGCGGATAATCCGCAAGCAAACTGACGGGCGGAGGCGTATAGGGACGCGCGGGCGGGAGCTCCGGCTCCTCCGTTGCGACTTGATCGAAATTCATTTGTTGAACCTTTTTGGGGTCGATATAGCCCGAGGGCTCCTCGTCGCGGGTATGATGCGTACCGCCGATATCGGAACGAGGCTTACGCGTCGGACGATTGAGCGCGGGCGCGGGTTCATCGTCAAAGTCAAACGCGGGCTTGGGCGACGGCGCGGGAGTCGGCTTTTGTTCGGGCTTTTCAACGGGTGCGGGGGCTTCTTCCACCGGATCGAGATAAGAAGCTTCACGCGGGGTGATCGTGGGCTCCGCAGGAGCGCGGAATTCAATGGGATTGGGACGCTCGACGGGCTTCACGGGTTCAACCGGTTCACGGAACAAAGGCTTGGGTTCGGGCGAAAGCTCGGTTTTGACGGGAGACTCCTCCTTGGGTTGCGGAGCGATCGGCTCCTCTTTTGCGGGTTCTTCCCCAATAAAGCGAGCGCGCTTGGGAGCGTTGTTTTCCTTTTCACGCAAACGTTGGAGGTCGGACATATTTTCAATGATGCCGTCCAAACGCGGCGTAGGTTTACTCGGGCGTTCCCTGAGTTTGGTGACGGGCGGCTCCGCAGGCGCGGCTTGGGGTTCCTCCGCGGGCTTCACCTCCGACTTGGGCGTATCGAAACGCGGGTCGGCGGGAATGTTTGCAAGAGTATCGTCCCCGTACAACGTGCGGTTTGCCTGCGCGCGGTCGCTGGCGTAACGCCTGACGAAGGCGGGCATATCGTCATCTTCCCTCTCGGGCTCGTCGTCAAAAAGGGGTGAACGCTGTTTGTCTGCACGAGGCGCGGTATAGTAATCGTCGTAGTCCGCTTGAGCCTCTTGAGCCTTTCTGCCGCCAAATACGTCAAATTGCGTTGGTTGCGGCTCGGGGATCACCCCTTCGGACGCGGATAAAGGACGATTATCGGTATAATCAAAGAACTCCGGCTCGGGACCTTTTTTGGCAAACAGACCTCTCGTCTTGATCTTTTGCGCGTCCTTTTGTCCCGGACGGACTTTGTCCACAAAGAGGGTAAGTTTCTTTTCTTCCTTAACGGCACGCGGCGCTTTGACCGCCTTCCCTGCTCTTTCCGAACGGGGAGCGGACGCAAACTTTGCCCCGCGCATATACGGGAACAAAGCGAAGAACAACAACACGACGAACAAAACCGCCATCAAGATAGCGGAATACTTGCCCATCAAGCACAAAAGCGGATACGCCGGCAAAGCGAACAATAAGCCGCCGCTCGTACCGATGCCCGCTTCATAGCAGGATTTCAAATAAGCGGAAAAATCTGCTTTGGGAAGATAATCGAATTCCGCATGGGAAGTGATGATCTGCAAATACAAAAGCGCGATGAACGAAAGCACGACGATAAAAGCCACCGTCCTCGCTCTGACTCTCTTTTTGAAAACTTTCAGTTTTGCCAAAACGAAGAGAAGGATCGCGGCGGAAGCAAGAGCGTAACCGCCGAAACCGAAAACGCCGAGGAAGAAATCCTTCAAAACGCTTCCGAAGAGCCCGATCATCGAGATCAGCACGAAAAGGAGCGCCAAAAAGACAAAAAGCGGCACGAGAAAGCTCACGCGTCTGTCTTTCGTATTTTTTTGTTGCGGTCTTCTTTCAGTCATTTGTAAATCTCCGTTAAGTCGAAACTCGTTTGTTTGCCGACGTACCCGACGCCGACTTCGTTGGTTTTGAAGAAAAGCGGGATCATCGCGTTGACTTCTTCCCTGTTCAGTCCGTTCAAAACGGCAAGACGCTCTTCAACGTCAAAAGGACGGTTTAAAAACAGCGCGGATTTGCCGATGGTGCGCATCAAAGACAAGCTGCTTTCTTCCCCGAGGGTCAAGCTGCCTTTGACCTGCTGTTTGGCGCGGTGGAAGGACTCTTCATCCATACCGTCTTTGCAAAAACCGTCGATGCACTTTTTGACCGCATCCACGGCTTTTTTGAGATTTTTGGGATTGGTGCCGAGGTAAATGCATTGAGCGCCCGTATCCTCGTAGGTGGAAAGATAGTTGAACACCGAGTACACCAAACCGAGCTTTTCACGCACTTCCTGAAAAAGAATGCTGCTCATCCCACCGCCGAGCGCGCAGGAGAGGACGGACACCCCCAAAAGACGAGGGTCGGCATAGGAAAGCGACGGGAAAGCAACGGTAAGATTGGCTTGCTCGATCTCCTTATAAACGGCTTCCACCTTGCCGCCGCGCTGCTGCGGGAAGTCAAAGGCGCGCTTTTGCACGGGACGGGATGGGAAGTTGAAGTACTTCAAGACCACGTCGATAGCTTTTTCGCGCGAAATGTTGCCGCAAACGGATACGACGACGTTTTCCGCCACGTAATGAGAAGAAACGAAAGATATGACGTCGTCACGAGTAAAACGCTCCACGTTCTCCCTCGGGCCCAAAATGCTTCTGCCCAAAGGATGATCCTTCCAAAAAGCGGCGGAGCAAAGCTCCTGCGAAAGGTCGTCGGGGATGTCGTAGACCATATCGATCTCTTCCAAAACGACGCCGCGCTCCTTCTCCACCTCTTCGGCGGGAAAAACGGAATGCAAAAGAAGATCGGACAAGATCTCCGCACACTCGTCCACGGTATCGTCGATGCACTGAAAATAAAAAGCGGTAAGTTCCTTCGAAGTGAAGGCGTTCATATTGGCGCCCAAAGAATCCATCTCTTTGACAATGTCAAAGGCAGAGCGCTTTTCCGTCCCCTTAAAAAGCACGTGCTCGGTAAAATGGGCGATGCCGCTATCGGTTTGAAGCTCGTTCCTGCTGCCGATCTTAACGAAAACGCCGAGGGAAACGGAATGGATATAAGGAATATTTTGATATGCCAAGCGGATGCCGTTTGGCAAAGTTATGATCTCATTCATACAACTATTATACATAATTAATAAAATTATGTAAAGACATACCGAAATTTTTTACAAACTTTTTTTGCCCGCCGCATATAAATCGGTATGAAAAAAGTATTGCCGCAAAGCCGCCTTTTGAAACGACTTCCGAGAAAGGCTTTAGACGCTCTTTCCGCCCTCGTGATCCTCGTCACGGTGCTATCGCTGTTTTTCGTCACAAAACTGACATATCCGCAAGACAGCGACAGCGTGAAGGCGGGCAACTTTGCCATCTATAAAGGAAGCGAAAAACGCGAGGCAGCGGCATTGATGTTCAACGTATACGAAGGCGCGGACGTTATAGCGGAGATACTGACAATTTTGCGCAAATATACGGCAAAAGCGACCTTCTTCATCGGCGGCGTATGGGCTGAAAACAACCAAGAGACCATTTTGAATATAGCAAAAAACGGGCACGAGATCGGATGCCACGGTTACCTACACAAAGATCACGCCAAGCTGTCAGTAGAACAAAACAAAGAAGAGATCGTAAAGACCAACAGATTACTGAAAGAAATCACAGGAAAGCCTGTCTCCCTTTTTGCCCCGCCGTCCGGTTCTTTTGGCGAAAACACCGTCACCGCCTGCCGCGCCCTCGGCTTAAAAATGATCTTGTGGACAAAGGATACCATCGACTGGCGAGACAAAGATCCTTCCATCTTGATCAAACGCGCGACCAAAAACGCAAAAAGCGGCGACCTGATCTTGATGCACCCAAAGTCGCAGACCCTTGCCGCCCTGCCCCAAATCATCGAAGCATATCTCGGGGGCGGCATGGAACTTTTGACCGTCAGCGAGGTAATTGTCTAAACATCGGCAATCCCAAACGATACACCAAAACAATCGTTTCATATCGAGCGCGGAGAGTGGTACAGATGCGAGGCTCCGCGACGGACAGAACACTACCCAATTTGGGTACTTTTATTGCACTACCCATTTTGGGTATTGACAATACTTTTGCGAAAAAAAGTTGTAAAATATAAAAATGGAATTTTGCGAAAGGCTAAAAGCTATACGAAAAGAAAAAGGATACAAGCAAAAGGATATATATGCGATCCTCAAAGTATCGCCAAACTGCTACGCAAGCTGGGAACAAGGAAGGACAGAGCCGGATATAAAAATGCTAAAACGACTTTGCCAAATTTTTAACGTCACAAGTGACTATTTATTAGGAATACAAGACAGCAATTTTTAAGCAAGCAACACCCCTGCTTATCGCAGATGTGTTGCTTATAGTCAAGTAAGACCCCGTACTATGCTTAAGTATCTTCGACCGCGCGCGCCTGCGCGCGCGAGAGCATTTGGGTCCCAAAAAGGATAGAGAAAAAGCCAAGAAACGACAGCAAGCCCAAAAGGACAAAGAAACGACAAAGAAATAGATCGGCAAAATTTCTAAAAACAGGATGGAAAAATGCGGTGAAATTTGGAAAACCAAAGGTTTACGCACATTCCAACAATGAAAAACCGCGCAGGCGCGTACTTCCCTACTATCACACAATATAAAAAAGCGAGCGCGGAGAGCGGTGCAGTTGCGAGGCACAACAAAAGGCGGCGAATGAGCGTACTTATCGTACGTGATTTCGCCGCCTTGCAGTTAGTAACAAAGCAAATGTGCCGCTATACGCGCTCGCTTATTCCGCCTTCTCGAGAATCTCCATCAAACGTAAATCAATGCGCTTCTTCTCGTCGATCTTGATGACCTTGACGCGAACGAGATCGCCGATGTTGACAAC
>DMCI01000056.1 GCA_003445835.1 Clostridiales bacterium | reverse complement strand
GACCTCAACATCGATAGGAAGGATCCCGTCGACCCCAAGCCCCGCTTGATCATCGAGCATATGACGGTCAAAAACCGCGACGGCATCAACGCGGTGGACGACGTCTCGTTCACCATCAACGGTGGGGAGATTTTGGGCATCGCGGGCATTTCCGGCAATGGACAAAAGGAACTTTTGGAAGGTATCGCCGGATTGCAGAAAAAAGAGAGCGGCGACATCATCTTCCACAACCCAAAAAAGAACAAGCCCGTCACCTTCTTCCACAAGACGCTCCGCAAGATCAAAAAGATGGCGGCGGAAGGCTTTTTCCATGATCCCGACGGTAAAAAGTGGGACTTCAAGGGACTTTCCAACAAGGAGATCACCCGTTTGGTCAACGAGGAAAAGGTTTTGTTCTACGAGGACGAGATCATCGACCTGCGTCACCGCACCCCGCGTGAGATACAGGAACTGGGCATCAAGCTTTCCTTCGTGCCGGAAGACCGCCTCAATATGGGCTTGGTCGGCAATATGAGCATCGTCGACAATATGGCGCTCCGCAGTTACCGCAAGGGCAAGTCCGTCTTCGTCAACAAAAAGCGCCCCAAGCGCCTGGCGGATAAGATCATTGACGAGCTTGAGGTCGTCACTCCCAGTGATATGACCCCCGTCAGACGTCTTTCGGGCGGTAACGTGCAAAAAGTTTTGGTCGGGCGTGAAATCTCTTCGTCGCCTAAGGTACTGATGGTGGCTTACCCCGTCCGCGGACTGGATATCAACAGTTCTTACTTGATCTACAACCTTTTGAACCAGCAGAAGGAAAAGGACGTTGCCGTCGTGTACGTCGGCGAAGACCTTGACGTATTGCTTGCGCTTTCCGATCGTTTGCTCGTTTTGTCGGGAGGCAAGGTTGCGGGCATCGTGGACGCAAGGACGACCACCAAAGAGGAAGTCGGACTTTTGATGCTCAGCCGTGCCAAGGCGGAAGACGCCGAAGCCGTTGGACTTGCCGCTAATGGCGCAGGGAAGGAGGAAGACAAATGATTACCGCTAAAAAAACTCGTGAACCTCTTTTCCATTTGGTAAAGCGCACCAACGTGCCCAAGTGGTTGCCGTGGGCAGTCCGCGCGATCGCCATCGTCGGAGCGTTTCTTTTGATCGGTATTATGACCTTTGCTTCTTTGAAAATCAGTCCGTTCAAAGTATACAGGACGATTTTCACAGGTGCTTTCGGTAATTCGTACAGAATGATGACGCTTTTGCGTGATGTAGCTATCTTGCTTTTGTTTGCGCTTGCCGTTACGCCTGCCTTCAAAATGAAGTTTTGGAATATCGGCGCGGAAGGGCAGGTGTTGATGGGCGCTTACGCCTGTATGTTCTGTATTTTCAATCTGGGCGGCAAAGTCAACGATACCTTGTTGATCTTCATCAGTTTGGCAGCGGCTCTTGCTGCCGGCGCCGTTTGGGCGGTGATCCCCGCTTTGTTCAAGGCAAAGTGGAACACCAACGAAACCCTGTTCACCTTGATGATGAACTACGTCGCTATTCAGATCATTCTTTATACGATCAAGATCTGGGTCCCCGGCGGTACGGGTACTCTTTCCCCGTCGGCTTACGGTAACTTGCCCACGATCGGCGGCGACAACTTCTGGCTCAGCATCATCGTTGCGCTCGTCGTGACAGCGTTTATGTTTGTCTATCTCAGGTTTACCAAACACGGATACGAGATCAACGTCGTTGGTGAAAGCGAAAATACCGCGCGTTACGTGGGTATCAACGTCAAAAAAGTCGTAATCCGCACCTTGATCTTCTCGGGATTGATTTGCGGTATTACGGGCTTCCTCCTCGTTGCGGGCATCGATCATACGGTTAGCAGCACGACGGCGGAAGGGAGGGGCTTTACGGCCATCCTCGTTTCTTGGCTTGCCAAATTCAACCCGATTTTTATGATCCTGACGTCCTTGCTTGTTATTTTCCTTTCCAAAGGTATGGATGAAGTTATGACGCAAAACGGCGTCACCAACAGCTTCTTCTCGCAAGTGGTCATCGGCATTTTGTTCTTGATCATCATCGGTTGCGAGTTCTTTATCAATTACAAAGTTATCTTCCGTCATAAGTCTACCGTCGAGAAGACGGCGCAAAGCGTAGCGAGCGCGCCTTCCGCGGAGCCTGAGCCTACGGGCGAAGTGCAGGAGCAGGAAACGACGGACGCTCCCAAAAAGGAGGCATAAACTATGGTGTTTACAACTTTCTTTTCCAGCGCTATCAGATTGAGCGCGACCTTCCTTTACGGTTCTACCGGTGAGATCATTATCGAAAAATCCGGACATCTCAACCTTGGCATCCCTGGCGTGATGAGCGTGGGCGCGGCGGTCGGGTGTTTGACGGTGTTCAAGCTTTTGAAGGCAAAGATATATTCTTCCGCACTTCTTATCCTTCTTCCGCTTCTTACCGCCATCGTGGCGGGCGGTTTGATGGGTGTACTGTACAGCTTTTTGACCGTCACCCTTCGTGCTAACCAAAACGTGACGGGGCTTGCTCTTACCACCTTCGGCGTGGGACTTGCGGGGCACTTTATGAACGGTATCAAGGCGGAAGCGGGTATCATCGCGAAAGCAAGCCAATTCTATGCCGAGCTCTTCGTGATCGAAAGCGACAGCTGGTTCGTGCAGATCTTTTTGTCGCACGGCATTTTGGTATATCTTGCCATCATCATCGCCATTGTGGCGCAAGTGATCCTCAACAGGACGCGTATCGGCTTGCACCTGCGCGCGGTCGGTGAAAGCCCCGCTACCGCAGACGCCGCGGGTATCAACGTGACGGGGTACAAGTACGTTGCCACCATCATCGGCTCGGCAATTGCGGCAATGGGCGGTTTGTTTACCATTATGGATTATATGGGCGGCAACTGGGAGTACGTGTTGGAGGGCTTCGGATGGCTGTCCATCGCGCTCGTCATCTTTACGCTGTGGCGCCCGGCACTTGCTATTCCCGGGTCTATCATCTTCGGCGGATTGTACATTGCGTCAGGGTACATCGGCGGCATCACCTTCGCGCAGATCGAGCTGATTAAACTGCTTCCCTACGTGATGACCATCGTGGTGTTGATCGCTACCAGTATTTTGGGAAGCAAAAAGGCACAGCCGCCGGCATCGTTGGGGGTGAATTACTTCCGCGAAGAAAGGTGAGCGCGGATAAGGGTTCATCTGCTTTGTTCCAATTCAAAACCCCGCAGTTACGTACGACAAGTACGCGCCTGCGGGGCTTTTTATGTGGGCGGATTATATTTCTTTAATTTTTAAGTCAAATACTCATAAAAAGTAGTATAATTATTCTATGACGAAGCCGAACGCAAGAAAAACGGCGATTTTTACGCTTGTCATATCGATATTGTTGTGTTGCGCCTTTTTGTTTTGCGCTTGTGGCGAAAAGCAAGACGTGACCGTGGATTTTGTCGTCGACGGGGAGATTGCCGTCGGCTCTGTTTTTTCGTTTAACGTGACGTTTACGGGGGCGGAAAGCGCCGTCGCCGATTTTGAAAAGGAAAGTTGTTCCTTTGAAGTGACTTCGGGCACCGACGTCGCCACCGTCAAGGACGGCGCGCTCGTCGTTTCGGACGACGCCGAGGTAGGCGAGGTATTTACCGTCAAACTGACGGTGAACG
>DMCI01000139.1:4129-5259 GCA_003445835.1 Clostridiales bacterium | reverse complement strand
AAGTATATGTGCCGCTATCCGCCGCCTCAATCGTCGCCTGCGCCCAAATACTCCAACGCCGACTTAGCGGGGACAGGCTTGGAATCACCGTACCGCGTAAAGAACATAAACACGAAGGCGATCACCACGCAAACGGCGGAATAAAGGAACAAGTATTGATCCTCAAAGTAATCCATCACCAAGCCCGAAATAAAGGGGGTGACGGCTTGCGCGCTCATCGTGGATATGTAATAGTAGCCCGTATACTTGCCCACGCTGGAAGAGGAAGAAAGTTCCAACACCATCGGGAAGGTATTGACGTTTGTGATGATCAGTCCGAAGCCCGCGATCAGGTAGAAGATGGCAAACAGGTATTTTGCCATATGGTCGGGTCGAACGAACAAGAAGACCAGCACGAAAGAAACCACCGCAAGGGAAAACCCGAGAAGCACGCTCTTACGCCTGCCGATCTTGACGGCGAGGATGCCGACGGGGATAAAAGCGATCGCGGAGACCGCCATCGACACGCCGCTGATGATGGACGCCACGCCCGCCGACTGGTTCAGCACCTTGGTGCAGTAGACCGAAAGGTTGCTGGAAATAGCGTTGTAGCCCATAAACCACATAAAGGTAGACGCAAGGATGAAGAAGAAGCTGCGCTTGAAGGCGCGTTCGTGCTTCTTTTTGCGGGCGGCAAGTTCCTCCGCGGAGATGACTTCCGCATTTTCGCCCTGCTGCTCCTCTTTGGCGGGAGCGCCCAGTTCCACCGCTTCGTCGTCGTTGCTGATGCCGTAGGCTTCGCATTCCTTCTTGCATTCCTCAACGTACTTGGGTTCGTTTACGAGGAAGAGGAAGGCAACCAAAAGCAACACCATCGCCGCCGCGCAGACGGCAAATATTTGCGTAAAGGGATTATCCGCTATGATGAAGCCCGCCGTATAGATAACGAAGGCGATAGCGCCGCCGATGCCGCCCATCAAGTTGATCATCGCGTTGGCTTGCGAGCGCAACGGCTTGGGGGTCACGTCGGGCATCAACGCCACGGCAGGAGAACGGAAGGATGCCATCGCAACCAACACGAGGAACAAAACGGCAAGGTAAATGCCTATCCTTTCGGGATGCACTTTGGTGATCTTGGTGTTGACTTCCTC
>DMCI01000139.1:0-4018 GCA_003445835.1 Clostridiales bacterium | reverse complement strand
TGCGCCTTGATCTCCTTATACTCCGCCTCGGAGATCTCCACCGCTTCGGTAATGCGACTCGGATAAATGATCGTAGTCTCGTAGCGGTAATACTTGCCGCCGTCTTTTTTGATCTCCGTCACGCCGTAATGCGCCACTTCAAGATACTTTTCCAAGCTGTTTTTGTCGTTGAGTTTCAAATAGTCGTGATCGGAATAAGCGTAGCCGACGCCCGACTTGGACTCGGTCTCGTACATCATCGTATAGAACTCGTCGGCGGAAGTGTACACCCTGCCATCCGAAGCTTCGTACGTAAAGTCTGCCGTCGTTTCCACCGCGTAGATCTTGTTGCGCAAACTCTTTGCATCCTTAAGTTGCGAGGATGCCGTGATGGGCACGAAGATCATAATGACGACGGATAAGATCGTGCCGATAAAGACGAAGGGAGTGCGCTTGCCGCGCTTGGTGTTGACGTTGTCCGACCACTTACCGAAGATGGGGAGGAGGAACAAGGACAGCACGTTGTCGATGCCCATGACCACGCCGCGCAAGCTGTTGGAAAGACCGAAGGCGCGCTCCAAAAGAAGAGGCACGACAAAATCGTACGCCGTCCAAAAGAGCATAATGATGGCAAATGCCAAACCTACCTTGATCGTTCTTTTATAGTTTAGTTTCATACTTCCTCCCGGTCGATTGCGTATTGCGGCGCGTATACCGCGTTTCTTCCTTCTTGTCGAGCAGTTACGTACAAGGAGTACGCGCCTGCCCGCCTCTTCGGAGAGCCTTGTCTCCACACCACTCTACGCAATCGACAGAATGGTATGGCAATGCTTTTATGCATATTATTCGTTTGTCAACGCGTGGTTTTCACCCTTTTGTTCTTCGTCTCTTTCCTCCAACTTTTCCAAAAAACGGTCCATTTCAAGCAAAACGCCGTTTTCACGCACGTATTGCTCGTACTTCCAAAGATCCGTCGTGTGGACGCAAAAGCCGTACTTCCCCGCAAGAAACTCCGCAAACTTGTCCGGACGGAGCGTCGTGTTGCCCGCGGCGAGACATACGTTCAGTCTGCCGGGGTAGACCTTGACGCCGTTGACGAGGGGCGCCACGTCCTTGACGGTGACTTCACCCTTTCTTTCCACCGGCATTTCCAAAGTGAGCAGATTGACGACGCCTTCCACTTCACGCCGCTTTTCTTCCGCGCCCGATTGCGCTATGGAGTAATCGGCGGCGACAGTGCGTCCCGCCACATTGGGGTTCACTTTGGGCGCAAAAACGCGGATGCCTTCCATCCCCGCCGGAACGACGCGGTTGTACTCTTTCAAAAAAGTTTCGGGATCGACTTCCGTCCTGACGGTCAAATACTCTGCGGAAGAGCTGATACCGAGGGGCAGCGGCGTGCCGAGGTTGACCAGCATATGCGGGTTGAACCCGCCCGAATACTCGATCTCGAATCCCGCCCTGCGGAACGTCCTCGTAAAGTGACGCAAAAGGTCTATGTGGGAAATATACTTCATATTCCCTTGTTTGTAGTGCTTCAGTACGAGGATCATTTTTTCACCTTATCGCAAAGGGCAAGCGCCATCGCGCCGCATCCTTGGCAACCTTTGTCACAGCCCAAAGTGCATTCCGCCCTATACGCCTTTTCCCTCTCTCTTAAGAGGAAGGCACGGGTCACGCCGATGTCGATAAACTCCCACGGGAGGGGTTTATCCAGCGGTTGTGCGCCCAGATATTTTTGCTTATCGATATGCAGCTCCGCCATCGCTTCTTCCCAAATATCGTACTTGAAATGCTCGGTCCAACTGTCAAACATCGCGCCCTTTTTATAGGCAAGTTCAATGAGGGGAGCAAGCGCCCTGTCGCCTCTTGCGAAGATGGCTTCCAGTTCGCTGGTCTCGCGGTCGTGATAGTGGAAGGAAGCGCCTTTGACCTTGCGAAGCTCGTCCTTCAAAAGATACTGCTTGCGGCTCATCTCTTCCCTGGTGATCTGCGGTTCCCATTGGAAGGGGGTGCCGGGCTTGGGGATAAATACCGAACAACTGACCGAGATATTGACCCCGCCTTTGTGGTTTTCACGATACAAACGGCGGATGTTTTTGACCAGTTCCACGATGCCCATAAGATCCTCGTCCGTTTCGGTGGGGAGCCCCAACATAAAGTAAAGCTTGACGCTGGTGTACCCTTGATCGAAGGCGGCGGAAAGCCCCTCCATAATCTCCTGCTCGGTCACGTTTTTGTTGATGACGTCCCTTAGGCGTTGGGTGCCAGCCTCGGGAGCAAAGGTCAAGGAGCTTTTACGACTGCTCTCGGCAAATTCCTTCTTAAAGGAACTCAAACGAAGGGAAGGCAGCGCCAAATGCACCCTCGCTTTTGCAGCAATGGGGTTGACCTCTGCAAGCAGTTCCTCCAAATACGGATAGTCGCCCGTGGACAAGGACCCCAAAGAGATCTCGTCAAAACCCGTTTCACGGATCAGTTTTTCGATCAGCGTTTTGACCGTTTTTTCGCTGCGGAAGCGGATGGGGCGGTAGTAGTAACCCGCCTGACAAAAACGGCAACCGTTTTGGCAACCGCGATACAGTTCCAACATTGCCCTGTCGTGCACAACTTCCAAAGTGGGCATCAACTGCGCCGTGGGGTAGAAGCAATGCTCGAAATCGCGCACGACGGCTTTTTTGACCGTCTTGCGATGCTCGGGCGTATTGCGGGAGGGGACGTAAATTCCCTCGATCTTTTCCGCAAGAGCCAAAAACTCCGCCTTGGTCTTGCCCGCTTTTTTGCACTTGGCGTAAAGGGCGGTCAAACGGACGATCATCTCTTCCCCTTCCCCGACCATAAAAAGGTCGAAAAAGTCCGCGATGGGTTCGGGATTGATGGTTGAAGGTCCGCCGCCGCAAATGATCGGGAAGCTGTCGTCCCTATCCTTTGCGTAAAAGGGGATGCCCGCCGCTTCCATCACGTACAAAATGCCGGTAAACAACATTTCGTACTGCACCGAAAAGCCCACCATATCAAAATCACGAAGGGGCTTTTTTGTTTCCAAACTCATCAAGGGGATATCGTTCTCCTTCAAAAGAGCGCGGAAGTCAAGCGCGGGGGCAAAGCACCGCTCGCACACGACGTTTTTTTGATTGTTGAGTACGTGATAAAGGATCTTCAGCCCGAGGTTGGACATCCCGACTTCATATAGGTCGGGCATACAAATGCAAAAACGCACGTCGCACGGTTTTTCCATGTCGGGCGTGTTGTACTCGCCGCCGCTGTAACGCGCCGGTTTCTCGGATTTTAAAAGTATCTCTTCAAAAGTCATCCTGGCCTCTTTTGTCAATTATACCATAACGGCGATATAAATAACAAGATTATTTATATCTTTCAAGCGCTTTCCTAAGCGGCGTATCGGGCGGAAAAGCCAAAAGAAGCGGCGGGATCTTTTTTGCCGAAAGGCGAAGCGCCCTTCTTTTGCCCCGCTTGACAAGGGCGGGACGCAGTCGTCCGTCCTCATCCGTCCGCGCCAAAAGATACAAAGGATCGTTTTCGGTCAAGCGGTTGACCCTACCGACCTTTGTCGCCGTAAAAGAAAGGATCATAAACAGCGCGAAGATCAAGTACGAAAGTTTGAAAAACAAAAAGAAGCAAAAAAGCGCCGCCCCGCCGAGGAGCAAAGTAAGCGCGTCGGTCGTCACCCGCGCCCACTTTTGGGGAAACAGCAAGCGAAACAGCCGTCCGCCGTCCAGCGGGTACGCGGGCAAAAGATTCAACGCGGCAAGAAATGCGTTTGCCGTGATAAAGGTTTTGAAAGCACCGTACAACTCGGGAACGATCCAACATGCGGAAAGCGCGAAGGACGCCAATACGAGACTGAAAAAGGGGCCTGCCGCCAACACGACGGCGTAATGTGAAAACTCCCCTTTGACCGAAAGCGCGGCACCGCAGGGAAGCAACAAGACAGTCAGATCGCGCGCGCCGCAGATCATTGCGACGAGGTAATGCGCAAGTTCGTGGGCGGTGACCGACGCAAACGCCAAAAGATAGCCGT
>DMCI01000155.1 GCA_003445835.1 Clostridiales bacterium | reverse complement strand
CTTCCATAACGACGTCGGAGAACATTTGGATAAACCTTCTGTAAGAGTCGTAGACGAACCTCTCAAACTTCGGATCGGGGTTGCCGGCGATCATAGCCGCAACGACTTTGTCGTTCAAACCGAGGTTCAAAATGGTGTCCATCATGCCGGGCATCGAAGCTCTGGCACCCGAACGGACGGAAACGAGAAGGGGGTTGTTGAGATCGCCGAACTTCTTGCCGTTGATCTCCTCCATCTTTTTGACGTTTGCCATGATCTCAGCCATGATGTCGTCGTTGATGAGTCTGCCGTCCTCGTAATATTGCGTACAAGCTTCGGTGGAAATGGTGAAACCTTGCGGAACGGGAAGACCGATCTTGGTCATTTCGGCAAGGTTAGCTCCTTTACCGCCAAGCAACTCACGCATGGTCGCGTCGCCTTCGGTGAAGAGATAGACGTATTTTTTCATGTAAAATCCTCCTAATAAAAATTCGTGTAAATAAAACGGTTGTATATATGATAATTCTTTTTAGAATTCAATGCAAGAGTTTTGCTTCATTTTTTGCCTCGAAACCATAAAAAATTTCCCCGCAAGAAAGCGACTGCGAAAAACAAAACTCGACGGCGGAGAGTGGCGCTTAGGCAAACGCTCCGCAAGCGAGTGGGATAGGCGCGTACTCCTTGTACGCAACTGTCCCCGAGCGAAGCGGTAGAGCAGCATAAGCGCCACTATACGCCGTCGACGCTTATTTGCCGTTGCGCAGCAAATCGCAAAGCTCGAAAAGCGCGCGCAAATTTTTGCCCGTTTTGACCTTGACGTACTGGGAAAGCACCGAGAATATATCCACGAAAGAGTCGCTTTCCCCCTCCACGTTTTCCCCTTCCAAAAACAAGGCGAGGAGCCGCATCGAAGAAGAGGTCATTTTGACGGCGTACGGATTGTGTACGGAAGAGGACGCAAAGCCGCCGCCATCAAGATCAAATACATAGTATTTGGGATCGTCACCCGGTTGCATCGTTCCCATCGAAACGGCATAACCGGCAATGGTCAGCATATCCAAAAAATAACGTAAGAATTCAGGAAGCCCGCCTCGATCGTAACATACGCTCATCAAAAAGCGCAAAAGGCGCGCCATTTCCTCGTTTACGGGAACCATTTCCTCGGTGAGTTTATCCGCGATCTCCAGCGCCGCGGTACCCGAAAAGTACCTGACGAGATCGTCCGCCACCGAGGTAAAAGCGTCGTTGTAATCAAAGGATTTCAAAGAATAAAAATCACCGTTTTCGGAAAGTATGTATTCCCCGAAACTGAAGGGGATCGCGGCGTGGCGAAGACGGGATTTCGGAGAAGAAACGCCCCGTGCGCGGACGGAAATTTTGCCCAATTTATCCGTTAAAAGCGTGATAATTCGGTCGTTTTCCCCGTACTCGACGGATCGAAGGCAAATGCCGTCAGTCTTTTTCTCCTCTTTCAACTCTTCTTTCCTCCGCTTTGTACATACTGTACGCTTCGGGAAGCCCCGTTTTGACAAACAGATCCCAAAGCGCGTCCATATTGCTTTCTTTCTTTTCCATATTCGTGCCCTCCCGTTTTATTATGGACGGCGCGAGGAAAACTAAATCACTTTTTTACGTATCCCAAAGAACGCAGCACGGCGCCGTCGTCCTTCCACCCGCTTTTGACCTTGACGTACAAACGAAGGTAGACCTGCCCGTCCACGAGGTCTTCCAGTTCCTTCCTCGCGGCGACGGAGATCTTTTTGAGGGTCTCGCCCCCTTTGCCGATGATGATGGGTTTGTGCGTATCCTTTTCACAGATCACGTCCGCTTCGATGCGGGTGACCCCGTCCTCCCCCGTTTCAAACTTGACGACTTCCACACCGATACCGTGCGGGATTTCCGCCAAAAGGAATTTGAGCGCCTTTTCGCGCACGATCTCCGCCGCCATAAAGCGGAGGGGTTTATCGGTATACATATCTTCGGGATAATAGGCGACGTCGTCTTTGAGCATCCCTTTTACGACGGACAAAAGCTCGTCCAAATTCTCCTTGGTCGCCGCCGAAATGGGGACGATCTCCAAATTTTTGACCGAAGAAAGACGAGCGACGGTCTGCATGACGGCGGCTTTATCCGCAATGTCCATTTTGTTGACCACGACGACGGTGGGCGTGGTGGATGCAAGCGACTTGATAAACTCGAAGGTATCCTTTTCCATCGTTTTGCTGCCGTCCAAGACGTACAGCGCCCCGTCCGACGAACTTTTAGCGGAAGTGACTTCCTCCGCCATAAAGGCGGAAAGTTTGCTCTTCCCCACGTGGATGCCCGGCGTATCGATCAAAACGATTTGATAATCCTCGCCGTTGACGATGCCGATGATCTTATCTCTGGTCGTTTGCGGGCGCCAACTGACGATGGAAACTTTTTCCCCGACGAGAGCGTTGGTCAAAGTGGACTTACCTGCGTTTGGCAGTCCCAGCACTGCGATAAAGCCCGATTTCATAGTTGTCCTCCGTTGTGATTATCGTTTGTCGAAGCGATGCGGCAAAAGCTCGGAAAGCTTAAAAGTTTTCGTCCCGGCCTTCCCCGTGACGAAAACGGGGATATCCTCGGCGAATTCCGACAAGACCTGCAAGCACATCCCGCAGGGATAGGCGTAGTCCGCGGCGTCGGTATATACGGCAAGCGCAAGGATCTTTTTCTCCCCTTCCGAGACCGCCTTGAAGATCGCCACCCGCTCCGCGCACATCGTGGCGCCGTAACTGGCGTTTTCCACGTTGGTGCCGGAATAAACTTTGCCGTTTTCGGTCAGCACGGCCGCCCCGACAGCAAAGCCGGAATACGGCGAATACGAGTTCTTTGCCGCTTTGGCCGCGGCTTCCGAAAGCTTGTTCAAAACTTGATTTTCCATCAATCCCTCCCGATGCCCAGCGACAAAAGGATCTTTTCTTCCGCCGCGCGCATCTTGGTCTTGTCGCTTTCCTCGATATGATCGAAGGAAAGAAGGTGCAGTACGCCGTGAACGGTCAAATAAGAAAGTTCCCGCTCGACGGAATGCCCGTACTCCGCGGCTTGTTCCTTGGCTCTGGCGCGACAGATCACGATACTGCCGAGGTAAACTTTGCCGCTTTGCGGGTCAACGTCAAAAGGATAATCCCCCTTTTTAAGGGGAAGGGTAACTTTTTCAACGGTAGGAAAGGACAAAACGTCGGTCACCCTGTCCACGCCGCGAAGAGTGGCGTTGAGCGTGCGGATCTTTGCCCTGCCGACGAAAGAAAGGTCAAGCGCCGCGTCTTCCGCGCGCATGACCTGCAAGGCGGCGTCCGCCACCTTTTTGAGGAGAGCCTTCTCCCGTGCCGACGCTCCCGTGATCGTGATCATCTTTTGCCTGCGAGATTGTAAGAAATGCGCTCGTGGTGAACGCCCATCAAGGTATTGACGACGGCGCCTTTGACGGCGGTGAGTTCCGCCATTGTGATCGGACACTCGTCAAACTGCTTTTCGTTCATTTTTTGGCGGACGAGTTGATCCACCAATTCGACCAGTTCCTCACGCGTGGAAGGACGGACGGAACGAGTGGCAGCCTCGCAAATATCCGCGATCATAATGATGGCGTTGATCTTGGTCTGCGGCTTGGGCCCGACGTAAGTGTAGCCCTTTTCCGCAAGGGTACCTTCGGTAATATTTTGCGCTTTGTGGTAAAAATACCCCACCGGGCTGTCGCCGTGATGTTCGACGGCGGCGGAGATGATCTCCTTGGGGAAGCCCTTTGCCGTCAAGATCTTGGCGCCCGCTTCGGTGTGGCGGGTGATCATTTTGACGCTGACTTCGGGAATCAATTCATCGTGCGGATTGTAGCCGTCGATTTGGTTTTCGGTAAAGAACTCGGGGTTTTCGATCTTGCCGATATCGTGGTACAGCGCCGCCGCCTTGGCAAGACGGGGGTCTTCCCCGATGGCATACGCCGCACGTTCCGCAAGATTGGAGACGGTCAAAGAGTGATTGAAGGTGCCGGGCGCCTTCTCCTCCAGTTCCTTCAACAAAGGTTGATCGAAAGAGCAAAGCTCAACGAGACGCCACCCCGTGTTGAGATTGAACACGCGTTCGAAAATGGGCGTCAGGCAAAAATAGGCAAAGACGCTGAGACCGCCGCCCGCCATAATGGAAACGCCCACGGTGATCATCTGCATGATATCGGGATCGCCGCCGAGAGCCGCCGCCGCAAAGAAGCCGATCAGCCCCGAAACGAAAACGATAAAGGTGGACGTAAAAAGCACCTTAAGACGACTGGCGTAACGCCCGATCAGGCAGATCAACAAAATACCGCACGCCGTATTGACGACGAGCACCATGATGCGAAGGGATAACTCGTAAAAGAGGACTTCCTCCGATTGGTACGAAAACAGAACGATGCAGACCGCAAGGATCATGATCGACGTAAAATGCGTGACGACGGCGCTCTTTTTGTGAAAATCCATACCGAGAAGCAACGGCAGGAAGGCAAGCGGCACGGCATAGGCGTAATCGAAATGCAGACAGATGATCGAAGCGATCACCGTCACCAAAAGTACGCTGAACACAAAGACGGAGGAGACCGCGTCCCCTCTTTTGTAAGCGCGCAAGACGATATAGTTGACGCCCAAAAGAACGAAGATCAAAAAGCCCGCCGAAAAAAGAGTGGGCAGATCGAAGTATATGCCGTTCACCGAACGGAAAGCCACCACGGAAGCGATGATGATCGCGGAAAGCGCGATCAACGCCAAAAAGGTGAAAAGGTATTGGAATACCGTTCTCTTTTGTGATGTAGCAAGTTTATCCATATTCCTCCACGCTCGCAGAGCGAGCAACGAACGGCAGATCTATCCGCTGTTCTACGGAATAGTATAGCACTATGTAAAGTACGTTGTCCAGTTTTTTTTGCACGGCGCGCACTTCCACCCGCTCCCGCGCATGATACGGAACGGTCAAAAGAAGTTCCGCCCTCCCCTCCGCAAGCAGACGGGGCGCTTCGGCGTCAAAATCGTGGTAGACGGTTTGCGAAACGCGCCGACGATAGGTCTTTTGCTTGACCGTGACCCCGAAACCGCGGTACACGTCGACTTCTTCCTCGTCGTAATCTTCAAAGGGAAGGACGGGATCGCCGCCGATCTTTTTACCGAAAAGACAAACTTCTCTCACACAAAAAGTCTCCCCCGTCAAAACGCTTTCCACAGTAAATAAAGGAAGTAAAACTTCCTTTTTGTAAGTGACGACGCCCCAAACCTCACCGCGAGCGGGTGCGGGCGCCTCCCCCTCCGTGAAAGCGTACGCGGGTGCGATAAGGACGTCGCCTTGACGGACTTTATCCCCCGCTTTGACCTGCGGCGTACCGCTTTCCGCGACGATCTTGGTCACCACGGCGGAACAAGCGGAAGTAACGGGAACAAAAAGAGGGGTATCCGGAACTTTTGGCGGAAGTTCCTCCTTGATCTCCACATGCAACCTACCCCCGACCAATCTGACCGACGCGAAGGATACGCCCTCGATGGCGCCGACGTCGCGTTTGATGGCGGCAAGATCGAGTTTGTTTTTCCATACGAAACTTTTTACGCCGTTCACGCGCAAGACTTCTTCCACGCAAGCGGTGTTGACGAAAAAATTGCCTTTGACGGAATACCCGTAAACGAAATTACTAAAAATCAAAACGCCCAGCACGGCAACGAGAGAAGCGACGGCAAGAAAGGGACGGGAAAAGACGCGACGCAGTAACGTTTTGGCTCCGAAGTCCGTCTTTTGATATTCCGCGCCCCATTCGATAAGCGTTTTTTCCACCGTCGAAACGTCCTTGCGGAAGACAAAAAAACAAAAAGATCCGTCGTCGATTTGGATTTTATCCAAAAGCACCCCGACGACAAGCAATCGATTCAGCAAAAAAGTCGGACGACGCGAGCGCACGACGAAACGGACTTTTCTCACGCAGATACCTCGACTGTCGGCGGCAAAAATTCCACGGCGCGCACCCGCCCCGCAACGAAAATTTCCGTCGGACTTGCCTTTTTTACGCAAAGACATTCCCCCGCAATGCGAACGCCGCCCTTTTTGAGCCGTACGACGACTTCCTCGTCGGAGATCAAGCTCAATCCTTTATGTCCCGAAACGACCGCGCCCGAAAAACCCAACAGGACCTCTGCCCCAAAGTCCTCGCCGAAGATCCGTTTTACATCCTCACAAAACGCCATACAAAAAGATATGAAACAGCAAGAAAGAATATGCGAAAGACGCGATTTGGCTACGCCATTAATTGCCGCCCTACGCGGCATGAATTTGCTTTGTCATCATTTGACGGCAAAAGCCGTCGTTATGGATATTTTATCCGCAATGCAAGCGGGGTTTGCAATTCACGCGCTATGCGAAATAATGACCGAAGGTCAAATCATTTTTGCAAAAAGCAACACTCCACCCCAAAAAAACCTGACTTCGGAGAAGGCGACAGAGACGAGGCTCGACAAAAAAAACGCGCAGGAGCGTACTTGCCGTACGTAACTGCGCGATTTTGAAGTCAGTAACGAAGTATATGCCGCCTTATACGAAGTCAGGCTTAATACATGCCGTCCATACCACCGGCACCTCCTGCCATAGGTGCGGGAGGTTCGGGAATATCCGCAACGAGCGACTCGGTGGTAAGAAGAGTGCCCGCGACGGAAGCCGCGTTTTGAAGCGCAGTTCTGGTGACCTTGGTCGGATCGAGAATACCCTTTTGCACGAGGTCGCAGTATTCGTCGTTCAAAGCGTCGTAACCGAAGTTGTGGTTTTTGGAAACGCCTTCCAAAACGGCGTTTGCCACCACGCTGCCTTCCTTACCTGCGTTGACGGCGATCTGTCTGACGGGTTCCTCCAAAGCGCGGAGCACGATGGCTGCGCCCGTCCTCTCGTCACCCTTAAGGGTGTCGAGCATACCGCGAAGCGCGGGGATCACGTTGAGGAGAGCGGTACCGCCGCCCGGGACGATGCCTTCTTCCACAGCCGCTTTGGTTGCCGCAAGAGC
>DMCI01000112.1 GCA_003445835.1 Clostridiales bacterium | reverse complement strand
AAACGGATGTTGTTGGCGATGGTGTCGTGGAAGAGGTAGACGGACTGGAAGACGAAGCTGAAGTTTTTCATCAAAGAGTCCATCGAATATTCGCGCACGTCCTTGCCGTCCAAGGTGACGGAGCCTTCGTCCACGTCCCAGAAGCGAGAGATCAAATGACATATCGTCGTCTTACCGCCGCCGGAGGGACCGACAAACGCCACCGTGCTGCCGGAAGGTACGAAGAGGGAAACGTCGTTTACGATCTTTCTGTCTTCGTAAGCAAAGGAAACGTTTTTCATCTCGATGTCGTGCGAGGCGACGGCGATGTCCTTTCCGTCAATATCCATATTGGGGATGGAAAGCACTTCGTTTGCCTTGTCGACCGAGGAATCCACGACGCGGAGGAGGGCGGAGAACATTCCCGCCGTATCCAGCGCGGCAAATACCATAAAGGAAGCGATCAGCATCACGGCGCATTCCGCAAGCCCCATGCTCCCGCCGATGCAAAAGAGGAGGGAGAGGGCGCACATTGCAACGCCGGTCATTTTTACAAGCCAGGATTGCACGCCCATATAGGGGGTGAAGGAAAGTTCCATATCGGTGTTGATGGCGCTGGATTCGTCAATGGCGTCGGAAAGCTGTTTGTCGTTTTCCGCGCTGATGCCGTAGCTTTTTGCTTCCGCGATACCGCCGATGAATTCCATCGTCTTTTGTACGATCTCGCTATCCGCAGCCATCTTGCGAGGAGCAAGCTTTTTTGCTTTTCTTTGCAGGAAGAAGTTTGCGAGGAAGAAGAAAACGATGCCCGCCGTCGCCACAAGCCCGATCCTCCAGTCAAAGACGTAAAGGACCAAGGTGATCAGCGCCGCTTCGAATACGCCTTGCGTGACCACCATCACGACGCGCGTTGCCACGTCGGAAAGGTTTTCCATCGTGTTGGTCGTGACCGAAGTGATGTAGCCCAAAGAGTTTTTGTTGAAGAAGCCCATCGGCGCGTAGCGCAGGTGATTGGCTATCTCGATCCTTTTATCTGCGCAAGTTTCGTAGCCGCCTCTGGTTTGCGCCATTTTGGAGAAGCAGGAAATAAATATCTGCACGGCAATGCTGCCTACGAGGATGCCCGTTGCGGCAAGGATCGTTCCGGTACTCAACGAGTGGGAAACCACCCCTTTGACGATCAGGTAGATCGCCGGCATTTTCATCGCTTGCAAAAGCGCTTCGACAACGCCCAGCACGATGGATCTGTAAAACCTGTTTCGGTTGGTCTTATCGGCGAATTTGAAGAATTTTCTAAGCGTATTCATACTATTTCACCTCCTCTGCGCCGTCTTTTGACGCAATGTGCGCCTTCCACATATTCTTGTAGGTATCGCAGGAAGCAAGCAACGCTTCGTGCGTGCCTTCTCCCGCTACTTCGCCGTTTTTGATGACGAAGATCTTGTCGGCATTGGTGATGGTGGAAAGCCTATGCGCGATCACGACGAGGGTCTTGCCGCGGGTGATCTCGGCAAGCGAGCGCTGTATCAACGCTTCGTTTTCGGGGTCGGTGTACGCCGTGGCTTCGTCCAAGATCACGATGGGGGCGTTTTTGAGCATTGCGCGAGCGATGGAAATACGTTGTTTTTCACCGCCCGACAGGTGACTGCCCGCGTCGCCGACGATGGTGTCGTAGCCTTTTTCCAAACTCATAATAAAGTCGTGGCAGGCGCACTTTTTGGCGGCGGCGACGATCTCCTCGTCCGTTGCGTCCTTTTTGCCGAGGCGGATGTTTTCCATCACGCTTCTGTTGAAGAGGTAATTGTCTTGCGAAACGTAGGCGACGTAGCGATTGAAGTCGTCAGCGGCGAGGTCTTTGACGTTTACGCCGCCGATCTTTACTTCCCCCGAGGAAGGATCCCAAAGGGAAGCGATCAACCGCGCGATCGTGGATTTGCCCGAGCCGGACGGCCCGACCAACGCGTTTACCGTTCCGCTTTGCATATGGAGGTTTACGCCGTGCAAGATCTCTTTGTCTTCCGAATAGCCGAAGCGCACGTCCTTGAGCTCGATCTCGGAACTTTGGGGAAGGGCAAGGCTCTTTTCGGGGCGCTCCATTTCTTTCATATCCAATATCTTGGTGACTTCGTCAAAGATCGTACCCGCCTTGGTGATGTCGTCGCCGTAGGAGAAGACGGTCATCAACGGACGGATCAAACTGACCGCGAGGATCAGCGCCGTGATCAATGTGCTTGCGCCGATTGAGCCGTGCAAGTACATCGCGCCGGCGATGGGGAGTACCGATAACAGGGTTGCGGGGGCGATGGCGTAACCGCAAGTGAAAGGAACGATCGTGCTTCTCATCCAATCGATAAAGCAGTGTGATCCGTCGTACGCCGCTTTCTTGAATTTTTCGTAAGAGCTGTCCGCTTTACCGAATGCCTTGATGACTTCGATGCCGTTGATGTACTCGACGGCGGTATCGTTGAGGATCTTGGTCTTTTCCACGCAATTAGCCCAGTTTTGCGCATAGTTACGCGTCATCAAAAGCATAAACACACCGCCGACGGGCAGGGTGGCAAGAGACGCCAAGGCAAGTTGCCAACTGACCGTGCATAGGTAGATGAAAAGACCGACGGGCGCGGCAAAGTTTGCGGTGAACTCAGGCAAAACGTGGGCGAGGGTGGTCTCCATCGAATCCACACGTTCTACGATCGTGTTTTTCAAAGCGCCGGTCGGGATCTCCAAAACGTCGCCGAGAGGGACGCGAGTCAGTTTTTTGCAGATCGCTTTGCGGACGTTTGCCAGTACCGAGAAGGTCGCTGCGTGCGAACAACTGGTCGATATGCCGTGGAAAAGCGCTTGCAAAGTCCAAAATACGGCGATGAGTCCGAGATCGAGCCCGTAGTCCTTAAAGGCGTGCCCGCCTTCCAGAAGTTTGTTTACGATCCGTGCGACGTAGTAGTATGGCAGGATGGAACAGGCGACTCCTAAAACAGCCAAGATCACGCTCAACGTATAGAGCGATTTCTTTTGACCCGAAAACCGCATGATCCTTCCTATCAGGGATGGTTGATTGCGTTTGTTCATCAGCGCTACCTCCGATTTTTTTCAGTATCATTATAATTACTGATATTCGGAGAGTCAACAAAATATGAATAAAAATTCACATTCAAATTTTTGGATAAAATGATAAGCTTGCAAAGCAAGCTTATTTTTATATTAAAAGATATGTTCCCAATGAAAACCGAGAATATGCGGCGTGTTTTGGCACATTTCCAGAATGATCTCGGCGGTAGCCAGGGCGGATTTATCGTCCTTGGCTTCGACGTAACCAATCAATTCCGCAATGCGCAGCACCATCTCTTTGGTTTCGTTGTGCGGGGTGACCGCTTCCAGGAAGCTGCGCTTTTCAAGCCAATTCTCTTTTAGTTTTTCGGCGACGGGAAGGGCGCTTTCCACGTCCTCTTGCACGGCGGCTTTGACTTGTTCGGCTTGCGCTTCGGTATCTTCGTACAGGCGGCTTATATAAACCTGCTCGAAGACGCCGAGTCCGACGATCAAAAGGACGATCACGACGGCAAAGATCATTCGTTGCATATTTTTTCTCCTATAACGGCATCCCCGACGTAGGGTTGCAGATAAACTTCTTTTTGTTTGTCGCAGGTCAAAAGAAGTACGTCTTTTCGCCGCATATCGTGTTTTTTAAGAAGATCGTCTACCGATTCTTCCGAAATGCCGGTGAGCAAAAGATTATCCGCAAAAAAGGTTCCTTCGCAAATGATGGGGTAGGGCATCTCGCTGTCCTCTACCTCGACGGAAAGATCTTCCGGGGTAGCGGGAGCAAAAGCGGACTTGGGAAGAACGCTCAACGTTCCGTTGGTCTCCATGATCGCGTAGGCTACTTGATTGGGGTAAAAGTACCCTGCGGCGCGAAGGGCGTGCAGTAAGTCCGTAACGTTCATATCCAGTTTGTCCAAAAGGCGGTGGTCGATCCCTTTGGGGGAGATCAAAACGACGGGCGTACCGTTCAAAAAGCGATTGAACCTGTGGTTTTTGCTGGCGAGCTTGGTGATCAGGATGTGGAGGATAAACATCGTGAACATCGGAATGATCCCATAAGAAAGGGGAATCGACGTATCCGACATCGGGATGCATGCCAGTTCCGCCACGATCAAGGTAATCACAAATTCAAAAGGTTGCAGCTCCGAAAGTTGTCGTTTGCCCATCAAACGCATGATGAACAAAAGAAATATATAAGTAATAATCGATCTCAAAAAAACCGTAAGCATATGGATAGTGTGCGCACGCGCGCATTAGTTCATTCATATTTCGGAAAACTCGTTTTTTTGGTAAACTATAAAAAACAATCATTTTGTAAATATTGTAAGAGAAAAGGTTTTTTGTATCTCATTTTAACGCTGAATATCAGAAAAATCGGAGTGTTTCGGATAATAAAAGAAAAATGTAAAAAAGTGTCACATAGTATTGAAATTTTGTACAAAAATGTTTTATTATAAGATTGTGAGGAAAAAAGTTTAAAAAACAGCAAAAAATCAAGTTTTATTCAAAATACGATATCATTCTTTTGTTCAAAATACAAGTTTTACAATTTTGCGTTTTGGGCTTGCTACATGTCACAAACACTTCCGATCGGAAACGGGGATGTGTTATATTGTAGATGTGAACAAATGTTCGCATTGCTTATTTGCAGATCCTCAAAAAAGGAGGCTACCATGGAAGATCGATTACTGATTGCAAAAACGCTGCTGAAATGTTATCCCCATCTGGATGATCTTTGCGCTGCGTTGAACGAATGCGTGGAGAATTGCGTCCGAAACGGCTTTTACGCGGTTTTTCCGACAGAACAAATGCTTTTGTATCAAAAGATATACGGCTACGAAAACCGCAAAGTAGGCGTATATAATATGAAGTATTTGATAGAAGAAGTTTTTCGAAGAGGAAAGGGCGCCGCAATATCCTTATTAAAAGAAAGGTATCTTTTTAATCGTGCGATGAACGAATTGACTTTGAAGTATCAAGTTTCGCTGCGCACCTGTTACCGTTACATAAAAAAAGGGTTGGCTCACTTTGCGGCGGAGATGGAAAAGCTTGGCTATGACAAAAAGAAGGTATTCACCGAGTACGGCGACGAGCCGTTGTTTTTAGCGATGTTAAACAGGGTGATCAAAGAAGACGACGCGGAAAATGAGGAAGAAGATTTAGGGAAAACCGGGATCAATAATCGTCGTCTTCCGCCTCTCTGTCATTTCTGCTACGGGAGAGCCTTTTCCTCGGACGGAACAGCACAACGAGGATGATGACGATGGGGACGAACATCCCGAGGATCAACAGGATGCGCACGGTATCGACGCTTTTTGCGGGGGGAGTCGCGGCGTCGGTTTCGGTGCCCTCCTCCGAAGAAGAGGCGCTGTCCGGGTGCGCGGGGATGCCGAATTCCAACAGATCAAGGTCTTCGGTCATCGCGGAGTGGATGTAGTAGATCTCGTTGGCGTACAAGACCGCAAACCATGTTGAGGTGGTGTAATTGTGTTTTTCGCCCGTTGTCTTGCCGAGGTAAACCAAATTCAGACCGCTTGCGATCAGGTTGGTCTGCTCGGAGAAAAGGGGTTTTTTATACAAATACTGTCCGGCGTGTGCCGAAACGTTTCGACCGACGTAATAGGGATTGGGAACGTTTGCGACCGTCGAGGAGGAAAGATCTGCGCTTTTGACCAGCCCCGTGACGCCGTTGTATTCCACCAAATGGTAAACGGGCGTGATGTTGAGTTTTAGGACTTTGACGTAATAAGTACGCGGCAGGGTAAATAGAACGTCTTGTACGACGGTGTTTTCGTATAAGTAAACGTTGTCCCCGGAGATCTTAAGATAAGAAACGTCCTCCGCGGAAGCTACCGCGGGGGCAAAACAAAACGCCGACGTAACGAGCGTTAAAAGCAAAATAAAAACGGCAATTCGTTTCATAAGGCTATTATACACTATCTTTCGTCTTTTGTGAAGGCGTGAGAGCCCGAAAGGTGACGATAAATGGATAAAAACAGTAAAATCGAAGAACTCGTTTGTCGGGTCAGAGAGATCGAGCGGTTGCAAAAGTTTCGCGCGGAGCACGACAAGCTTGCCGCATACAATCGTGACAAAGTGCACGTCAAGCAAATGGAATTTCACAAGTGCTTAAAGCGCAATCGCTGGGTGTTCGGCGGCAACCGCAGCGGCAAGACCGAGTGCGGTGCGGTGGAGGCGGTCTGGTGGGTCAGAGGGATTCATCCCTATCGAAAAAACCGCAAGGACGTCTGCGGATGGGTGGTGTCGCCTACCTACGAGGTGCAACGCGAGGTATCGCAAAGCAAGATCCTCTCCTATCTTCGTCCGGAATGGATCGTGGACGTTACGATGCAATCGGGCAGAAAATCCAGTCCGGAAGACGGCGTCATCGACTACATCACCGTCAAAAACGTTTTCGGCGGGGTGTCGCGCCTCGGCTTCAAAAGCGCGGATCAAGGCCGAGAAAAGTTTCAAGGAGCTTCCCTTGATTTCGTTTGGTTCGACGAGGAACCTCCGCGCGACGTTTATCAAGAGTGTATGATGCGCGTTATGGACCGCAAAGGGGAAATATGGGGTACGATGACTCCGCTAAAAGGTCGTACGTGGGTCTATGATGAAATCTATATGAACAAGCGCAACAATCCCGAAGTGTGGTACGTCACGATGGAGTGGGCGGATAACCCGTACCTTGACCCGGACGAGATCGCTCTTTTGACCAACGCCTTTGACAAAGAAAGCGTGGAGAGTCGCCGCTACGGCAAGTTCGGGGAGGAAGGGGGGCTTGTCTATCCCGAATTTGACGAAAGCGTGCACGTGGTGGATCCCTTTCCCGTACCCGTCGAATGGTACGACAATATTTCCATCGACCCGGGGCTGCATAATCCGTTATCCTGCCACTTTTATGCGGTGGATTACGACGGCAACGTTTACGTGATCGCGGAGCATTACGAACGGGAGCGCGACGTAGATCATCACGCTGCTCGTATCAAAGAGATCGCAGATGGACTCAATTGGCCGCGAGACGCAAAAGGACGGTTGAAATGTATCATCGACAGCGCGGCATCGCAACGTACGTTGTCAAGCTTGAAGTCGGTGGCGGATCTGTTTTATGAAAAAGGGATCCTTTGCGATACGTCGGTAAATAAGGATCTGTGGTCGGGGATCGCGGAGGTAAAAAGTCGGTTCAAATCCCGTCCGCCGTCCATCGTGATTTTTCGTAACTGCGTAAATATGATCCGCGAGATAAAAGGCTATTATTGGGGAAACGGCGATGCTCCCGTCAAAGCGGACGATCACGCGATGGATGAACTGAGGTATTATTTGATGAGTCGTCCTCGGGCACACCCCTCTCCGCGGCGGTCGGAGACCGTACAGGAAAAGTATAAGAACAAGTTGATCCGTCTGAATCGGCGGCGCTGAAAAGTCTTTACGTCAAAGGGCTTTTTTAGGAGGGCTATGGATAAGAAACTCGTGAATTCATTGTATAAAAAGGCGGTGGGATACACGGCGAAAGAAAAAACGACGGAGTATTCGCCCGACGGCGAAATCGTAAAACAAAAGGTCACGAGCAAACACTTTCCGCCCGATATATCCGCGCTCAAAGCCTATTTGGAATTGATCTCAAACGGGGAGGATTACGAGAGTATGACCGACGAGGAATTGATGCGCGAGAAAGACAGACTACTCAAAGAATTGGAGGAGATCGAAAATGGAATTGATAAAACTTAACGTCAAGTCCCGCTGCGATATGCACCTTTGCCGAAATACGGCGGAGTACCGCGTATCGACGGGCAACGGCGGGTTGCCGCATTTGTTCGGGAACACGGGGCTTTATCTTTGTCACGATTGTTTGGTCAAACTGTATGAGGCAATCGGCAGGGAACTCGTTCCCAAAAGTCCCGATAATTTGATCAAAAAAGCAGTAAAAAGGAGGGAAGCGGATGAAAAACAATAAGAGCGACGAAGCGTTGTCCGATCTGGCGGGGGAGGTACGGCGCGATTTTGAAAAACGCCGTGATGAAAGAAAGAGTTTGGAAATGCAATGGCGGCTCAACCTCAATTACTTTATGGGCAACCAGTATTGCGAGATCGGACAAAACGGCGAGATCGAAGACTACGGAAAACAGTACTTTTGGCAACAGCGCGAAGTATACAATCATACGGCAACGGTATTGGAAACGCGTATCTCAAAACTTTCCGGCATCAAGGTCGGGATGTCGGTGCGCCCGCTCACGGGGGACGAGCAGGACAAGCAATCGGCGGCGTTTTCCACAAAGATACTCAGTGCGGTGTTCAACGAACTCAATTTGCAAAAAGTCATAAACGAAGCCAATATGTGGAGCGAAGTGACGGGTACTTCCTTTTACAAGATCGTTTGGGATAAAGATTGCGGCAGAAGGATCGGCAGAAATGAGGAAGGCGACATCTACGACGGCGACGTTCGCGTGGAGGTCGTGCCGCCCTTTGAGATCTATCCCGACAGCGTGACCAAAATGAACGTCGACGATTGCGAAAGCATCATTCACGCCAAAGCCTATTCGGTCGAGGAGATCAAGGATAAGTGGGGCGTGGACGTCCCAAAAGAGGAGGTCAGCGGCTTTGCGATGACTGGCGGCAGCACGATCGGCGGGTTGGGGTACAGCGGTTTCGTCCAAGGGATGTCCGACGTAACGCTGGATAACCACGCAATGGTCATAGAAAGATATCAGGCGCCGACGGGGGACTATCCTCGCGGTAGATTGACCATCGTCGCGGGCAACAAGGTGGTTTACGACGGTGATCTTCCGTACGTCAACAAAGAGGATGGCCGCCGCGGCTTCCCCTTTGCAAAGCAGACCGCGGTCATCGCGCCGGGGTGCTTTTTCGGCACTTCCATCGTGGAGCGCATGATCCCCATCCAACGCGCTTTCAACGCGGTCAAAAACCGCAAGCACGAGTACCTCAATCGTATGACGATGGGCGTCCTCGCGGTGGAAGACGGCAGCGTGGATGTGGAAAACCTCGAAGAGGACGGACTTTCTCCGGGCAAGGTCTTGATCGTGCGTCAAGGCGGCAGAATGCCGCAAATGTTGGAAATCGGCAACGTGCCCGTTGAGTTGATCCGCGAAGAGGAACGCTTGCTTGACGAGTTTACGATGATCAGCGGCGTCAGCGATCTGATGAAGTACTCGCAGGCGCCCGCCACCAACACCAGCGGTAAGGCGATCTCTCTTTTGATGGAGCAGGACGAATCGCGTCTTAAAATGACCGCCACCGAAGTCAGAAGCGCCATCAAAGAGGTGGCGAAGCAGGTGCTTCGCTTGTATAAGCAATTTGCCTTGCAAGCGCGCAAACTCAGGATCGCGGGGGAAAACGGCGAGATGGAACTCCGCTATTTTGACAAAAACGACATCAGCAGCGACGACGTCGTATTCGACGTATCGGGCGACGTGTTGGAGACGGCATCTTCCAGGCGCAATATGGTCATCGATCTTTTGAACCTCGGACTTTTGTCGGACGACGACGGCAAGATCACTTCCGCCAATAAGAGCAAGATCTTGGAGATGCTGGGCTTCGGCAACTGGGAAAACGCAAGAGAACTGGACGAACTCAACAAAAACCGCGCCCGCGAAGAAAACGAAAAGGTACAAACGGAGAGCATTTCGCTCGGCGAAGTGGACGACGACGATATCCACGTCGCGGAGCACAGCAAAGCGATCCTCGGCAAGGAATTCGACTATACGCCCGAAGCCAAGGAACGCTTGATCGAACATATCAGAGAACACAAACGCAAAAAGGCGCTCGCAAAGAGCGTCGAACAGGGCGCATAGCCCCAAAGGAGGTAAATTATGCAGGAAAATATGGAACAAGCGGTGATCTCGCCCATCGAAGAGGAAGCGCAAAAAGCGCCGTCCGCCCCGACGGATAACGAAAAGACCGTCTCCGTAGGTAAGTTCGCAAACAGCGACGAGCTCTTAAAAGCGTACAACCATCTCGAAGCGGAATTCACAAAAAAGTGTCAGCAGTTAAAGGAGACGGAGCGGAGAAGTGCGACTTCCTCGGAGCCTTCGACGACGGAAGACGCTGCCCCTCTGTACGAAAAAGAAGATTGGGATGAAAGAGTGGCTGCCTTTTTGGGAAAGTATCCGATGGCGGAGGAGTACGCAAACGAGATCGGCGCCGTTTTGCTTGAGGACAAGGCGCTTGCCGGACGGGAAGACTGTCTGGACGTCGCCCTCGGCAGAGCGGTTGCGAAAAACTACAAAAAACCCGAAAGCATAGTGGAGGACGAGGCTTTCCTCGAAAAACACGTTTACAAAAACGACAAGATCCGCAACAAGATCATTCAGGAGTATTTGGAGGGATTGTCTCCCCTCGTCGGCGCACCCAGAACACTTCCGCACGGCGGTGCCGCCGCGATCATACCGCCTTCTCGACCCGCAAGTATCGAGGAGGCGGGAGCCATGGCGGAAAAACTCATAAATTCAAGGAGGATATAATATGGTCACTATTTCCAGCGCGGAAAACGCACTGAAAACTCTTTACCTCGGCGTAGTGGCGGATCAGCTGAACACCGGCATCAATCCCCTCTTCGCCAAAATCAAGCAAACCACGTCCGACGTGTGGGGCAAAAACATCGTCAAGCTCGTTCCGTACGGACTCAACGGCGGCGTGGGCGCAGGCAGCGAAACGGGCGATCTTCCCATCCCTTCGGGAAACACCTACGCGCAGTTCACGCTCACTTTGAAAAACCTTTTCGGCACGATCGAGATCAGCGACAAGGCGATCCGCGCAAGCGAAAACAGCGCCGGCGCCTTCGTCAACGTGCTCAATGCGGAGATGGAAGGGCTTTTGAAGGCAAGCAAGTTCAATTTCGGTCGTATGCTTTACGGCGACGGCTCGGGCAAACTTGCGGACGTCATCAACTATTCCGGCAATACCGACCGTTCTTTGATCAAGGTCAACAGCGTCAGAAATCTGATGGAAGGTATGGTGGTGGATATCTATTCCGCCTCGGGTACTACTCCCGCGTTTGCGGCGAGACACATTTTGGAAGTCGATCGCTTGAACAGCATCGTCAAGTTTGACGGCGATCTCCCCGAAAGCCCGCTTGGCGTCGGGTACTACTTGACCGTGCAGGGCAGCAAGGGTTCGGAGCTTACCGGTTTCGGCGCGATCTTCAAAACGACCGGCAATTTGTACGGGCTCAGCCGTACCACCAACAAGTGGCTCGTCCCTTACATCAAGGGATCTGCCGGCGCGATCAATACGGGGCTTATCCAAACCGCCATCGACTACATCGACGAGGTTGCGGGCTCTTCCGTAGACTTCATCACCACCGCGTACGACGTCAGACGTTTCTACCTCGAGTACCTTGCGCTCAGCCGTACCAATATCGATTATATGAATTTGGACGGCGGTTTCAAGGCGATCTCTTACAACGGTATCCCCGTCGTTGCGGATAGGTTCATCGAAAACGGCGCGATGTATCTTTTGAACAGCGGCGACTTCAAGCTCCATCAGCTTTGCGATTGGAGGTGGATCGAAGGAGAAAATGGCAGGATCTTGATGCAAAAGGCGGGGACTCCCACCTATACCGCGACGCTCGTCAAGTACGCCGATATGATCTGCGATAAGCCCATCGGGCAGGCAAGGATCAGCGGCATTACGGCTCCGACCGCGTGATCGGGAGGTGGCGCACGTGAAGCAAAGACTTATCGAGATCAAAAGCGACGTTTTTGACATCGCCGATAGGATCAAAGAAGTGGACGGGGAGTATCGCTTGTATTACTCGCCCCTATATCATCGCTACGAAGTCCGAAAGCGCGGAGAGATCTGTATCACTTGGACGGAAGGACTTTCCGTCGCCATCATCACCAAGCTCCGCGAAACGCACGTGCGCCGCCGAGAACAACTGCTGAAGGAGATCGAACGGGCGGAAGAACGAGCAAGAAGAGAAGAAGAGCACCGCGACAGAGAAAAGATCGGGGAAGCGACCGAACGCTTTATGTCGCAGGGCGGTTTGAAGGCTTGATCTTTTGCCCGTTTCCCCTTATGGGGAAGGAGGAAAAATGAACGTAAACGACATACTGAACAAAACTTTGGAGCTCCTCGGCATCCATGACTGTACGGTCGCTGCGGGGACGACGGATCAAAGGGTACTCGATCTCGTTACCGCGCTCGGCGTGACCTATCTGCGCCTCGTTACGGAGTACGCCCCTCTTGAAAGAGAAGAGCAAGTAACCGTTTCGGGCGGCAGTTTCGATGCGTCCGCGCTTGCGGAACCGATCTTTGACGCCGTGCGACTTACGGATAAGGCGGGGCGTTCCGTCGCCTTTCGTTTAAGAGGCAAAACGCTGCTTGCAAAGGACGGAGAGTACGTTCTTCGCTATTACGCGTTTCCCGCGGCTTATCCCGCGATCGGCGGGACGGTGGAAGTTGCGCCGCAGATCGCCTTGGATCTTTTGGCGCGAGGGGTGGCGGCGGAATACGCGACCGCCCAAATGATGTACGAAGAGTCGCTTATGCACGAAAGAAAGTATAAGGAAGGGCTGATGAAAGCGCTCTCGCCTCGCGGGACAAAGCGCCTTCCCGAAGGGAAGAGGTGGATATGATAAGAAGCTATCGAACGGAAAAACCGCGCGTCCCCAAAAGACGGACGTATGCGCTTTCGAGGTTTAAGGGCATCAATACGCAGGTAGCGGAAGAGGTGCTTCCCTTAAACTATTCTCCCAAAAGTTACAACTTTTGTTTCGGAAAAGGCGTTTTGGACCCGGGATACGGCGCGGAAAAAGGTTATATCACCACTTCGGAAGGCAGATGGGAGATCAAGCGGAGAGGGATCGACGTAAAGTTTTTGAAGTTTTTTCACTACACGATGCACCATTTGACGCAACGTTTGGAAAAACTCGTCGGATACGGAAACGACGGTCGGTTGTACGATATGACCGTCAACGAGCTCTATTCCGGCTTTGCCCCCATCGGTGATTACGGGGAAGTGATGGACGCCGTCCCCTACGTTTATCAAGGGGACGACGGACTGTTGATCTCCACCGCGACCGGGCTGTATTTTCTGAGAGAGACCACGATGACGCTTTTGTCATCGGAGGAGATATTCACGTCGATGTGCGTGCATAGCGACAGAGTATTCGCCGTGCTGAAACAAGACCAATTCAAACTGTGCTTCAGCGATGATTTCGATCCCAAAAATTGGAACGTTTCCTTAAAGGAAGGAGGGTACTTTTCCTTCGATACCGAGATGGGCAAAATCGTCAAAACGTTGTCGTACGGCGGGTACGTTTACTTGTTTTTCGAGCACGGGATCATGCGCTTGACCGCGTACAATATGCAAACGGAATTCCATTTGCAAAAGCTGTATCTTTCACCGGGCGGCATCTACAAAAACACCATCGTACCTTGCGGGGATAAGATCATATTCGCCTCTTCGGACGGCGTCTTTCTCTTTGACGGTCTCGGCATCAAAAAGACGATGGAGGGGGTGGAGGATCTTTTGGATAAGGAGCAAAGCGCAGCCTTTGCCGTCCATCACGGCGGCAAGTACTATCTTGCTTGTCGGATGAATATGGACAGTTCGATCTCGGGCGAAAACAACAGCCTGATCGTCTACGATACCTGGGATCATACCTTGGACGTGGCGCACGACGTTTCGGTCTTGTCGATGGTATCGTTGGATATCGACGAAGTGCGCGGCGTACTGGCAAACCTCAATTATCCGTCTGATTTTATCGGACTGATCACAAAGTGCGGCGCCGTGGACGGCGCGCCCACCTTAAAGGTGTGGCGATCTCCCGTCGTTACGCCCGGAGAGGACGGGGACAAAAAGTTGCTTCGTGAAGTGTGCGTCCGTTGTTGCGGAAGCGGCGCGCTCAAGCTCGTCCTCGACGGAACGAGCTGTGAATATCCGTTGACCGACGGTCTCAACAAAGTGCGCGTGATGCGCGTTTTCGATAAGATCGTCGTGGGTTTTGATTTTACTTCCGCTGCTGCGCGCGTGACGAGCGCTACCTTGACCGTCGACTGTTACGGAGAATGATATGAACATCGAAAAACAAACTTACTACAATACCGAACTGTTGCAACAATTGTTTGAAAAACGAGGCAAAGCCGTCGCGTGTTACGGCACGCTCAGTCGTCTCGGCGGGGTGCGATTTCACTTGGGCGCGCAGACAAAAGTCGTTTTGGAAGTTCGCTTTCATTCAATGGGGACGCAAGCATCCATTCGTTTGGACGGGGATCTTCTTGCCAAGACCTCGTACAGGACGTCCCGCTTTGAAGTCGACCTTCCCAAAGGGGATCACGTTTTTGAAGCGGAAAGCACCTCGCACGGCGGCTTCGTCATCGAGGCGGAAGGCGCTGGGCTCACCGACGGCGCGCGTTACTTCGATCGCGTCGGAGGGCACGCCTCGGAGGATGAAACGGTGGTCTATATGGCAAACGGCGACAGCAAGGCGATCAAATACTGCAGGGTGGGGTCCACCCTTCAAAGGACGATTCTTTCTTCACCGACGTACGACGACGCCTATTTGTACGATAAAAGCGGCGGGGCGTATACTTCGACGATTGCTTACGTTACCGCGGTCGACGGTCGTAGCAAAATGCTGTTGCACGTCAACGCGGATCAACTCGTTGAAATGGGCAAGGTGGAAAGCCTCGCCATCTGTGACGGCAGGACGCTCGGTACGGGCGCGGATTATTTGGTCGGTTGCGTACACGACGGCGGAACGCTGACCTTTTTCAGAGCGGGGGCAGGCATCGGTGTGGGATCTTCCGCGCGGTGTGATTGGGATCGATCCGCCCTCCGCGTCGTCAGCGCGCAGCAGGGGTCGGTCTTGATCGTGCAGGGCAAAAACTACGTATGGACGGCGCTTCACTTTCACCCGCAGGGACAAAAGTCGCTCGTTTTTACGGGGTGTACGCTCCGTTACGACGAGATCCCGCTTTGCAAAAACAAATACGTCGCGCCTTCCGCAGGGGAGATCGATCAAAACGGCGTTCCCGTTTTCTACTGCAAAAGAGAGGATGGCAAACTGGTCAGAAAGGACGGCGAGCAGACGACGGAACTCGGATGGCAGGAAGCCTATCATCCCGGCGTCGTCGGCGGGTTTTGGCAATATGCGGGAGAGGTCGATTTTGAAAGCGCGGAATAAGGAGGAACTATGAACATCGGATTAAGCAGGATCAAGGATTTCGGTCCGGAAAAACCGTTGCCGGACCCCATCGTCAACACGGACCCCGCGTCCATCATCATATATGATGACGTTTTGAAGGGGTTGAAAAACATTGCGAATGAATACGACAAGGATCTTCGGGCGAGAGCGCGAGCGTACGCGGAAAGCGAAGTGACGGGGAAAACGTTTGACACCGACGAGGAACTTTACCTTGAGGCGAAAAACAGCCTCGACGCGTTGTACGGAGAAAAGAAAGCCAAATCGACGAGGAGCTATCAAAGCAAGACCGCGGATCTGACCGCAAGCCTTTCGGAACTTGAAAACGACAGGACGCGCGCACTCGTTCGCACTTCGGAAAAGTACGACGACAGGGCGGATCGATTGGCGGAAAAGGTGCAAAAGAACGGGTTGACGCATTCCACCGTCGCCCCATTGGCGGAAGCGGAACTTGCGGATAGGCGCGACCGCGAACTGGAAGACCTCAACTACGCTTACGACAAAAAGATCCAAGCCGTAGACGGCAAGATCTCGCGTCTGAACGCCTCTTACGCCGAGGCGCTTAAAAATTACGAACTTACCTACGCGGTGCAACTGGAAAAGGAGCTTTCCCGCTTGCAAAGCAAGCGAGACCGTCTTGAAAAGGAATATTTGAAGGAACACGCGGACGATAAGCAACGGGCGTACGACGCCTATTTGACGCAAGAAAAAAGAGCAAATCGCAAGTATGAAGAAAGCGAAGGAGACTACACTGGCGCCAAAAAGGACAATTACCTAAAGCGCTACGACTATCTCGCAGAGCAACTCGAAGGCAAAACCAAAAAGAGCGTAAAGCATTTTATCAAGATGAACGACGCCGCTTTGCGAGAGTATCTGGGCTTATACTACGACAGATTTGTCGAGGAGGTGACTTAATATGTGGGAACAGATCATGGAATACGCCGCGACGGACGGCATTTGGGCGCTTTTGTTCCTCGCGCTTTTTGTCTATCAACTCAAAGACAGTAAAAAACGCGAAGAAAAATACACCGCGACGATCACCGGATTGACCGAGGGCTTAAACGCTCTCGAGGGGATCAAGCAGGATATCAAAAGCATCATCGATACGATAGACGCTACGGTACAGCCGGAAGATCGCGTCTTTGCCAAAAGGAAGCGTCGGACGGAAAAATCGGAGCAAAACCAAGTTTCCGATCAATGATAACAAAAAGCGCTCGACTGTCCGTCGAGCGCTTTTTCTTTTGCGGTTTTCTCATTTGCGAGCGTGGGCAAAAGGTTTTTTTGAGAGCAAAAATCCTTCTGTAAAATAATCAAAAATAAAAACGTTTCACGCATATTACAATTATGCGAAAAACCTTAATTATTTTTAAATTGTATATTGAAATCGTAACAAGAACATTATATAATAACAGTGTAATTATCATTTTATTACTTGATGCCGGTTGCTTGCTATCGGGTAACAAAATGGACGATCTTAAAACTCTCGATCAAGAGAATATTGCCACCCTTGCGGAAAAGGACGCAAATATGTTTAACATCAACGCTATGTCGTTGATGGCTTTTTTGGTTGTTGTCTGTTTGGTTTTAAACGAAGTGGGCGTCTTTCGCGTTCCGCGGATGACGATGTTCGTCACGATGAGTTTGGCGTTTGTGATCTTTACCGTACCGCTTTTTACCTTTTTGATCCACGATAAATTTATGAAAAGGCAACCTTCCATTTGCGTTCACGGTTGGTTTAAGATGATGATCGTATTTCTCGTGTATTTCGGCGTCACCTTGCTTGGCATCGCGCTTTCGTTCCATACCGTTATTCTTCTTGCCATTCCGCCTTTGATGGTGGCGCAATACCGTTACGACAAAAAAATGCTTTATTTTATCGTCGTCGCAACCCTCTTTTTGGTCCCGCTGACGGTGTACGGGTCTTTCTTCTTCGGGTTGCCTGACGGCAATTTGCTTAAGATAGCGATCGTCGACGGGGAGACGCTCAGCTTATCCGACCGTATCGCGCTGGGCACGTCCAAACGTCTTTTGGATATTTTCGTTCACTATACTCTTCCGCGCCTCTTCGGTCTGATCGGCATCGACGTTTTGGTGCTTGGCATTTCCAGAAGAAACGCGATCATGCAGGATAAGCAAAAGAAGCTTCAGGATCTTGCCAAAGCGGAGATGGAGCAAAAAGCGCAAATGCAAAACCACGTCATTGAAGATCTTGCGGGCGTCATCGAAACGCGTGACGTCGGCACGGGTGAACACGTTATCCGCACCAAAAAGTACGTCGGCATCATCGCGCGGGAATTGCAAAAGGATTCTCGGTACGCAGATCTTTTGCCCGATAAGGTCATTGAGGAGATCGAAAGCGCGGCGCCGCTTCACGATATCGGCAAGATCGCCATTCCGGACAGCATTCTGTTAAAGCCGGGTCGTTTTACTCCCGAAGAGTTTGAAATTATGAAAAAGCACTCCGAAAAGGGCGGTGAAATGGTGGATAGCATCTTCGTCAATTTGGGCGACAAAGAGTTTTTGAAAAAAGCCTACGACATCGCAATGTCCCACCACGAAAAGTGGGACGGTTCCGGCTATCCCAAAGGGCTCAAAGGGGAAGATATTCCTTTGGCGGCGCGCATTATGGCTATCGCCGACGTGTACGACGCATTGGTCAGCAAGCGCGTATATAAGGACCCCATGGCGCCCACCGACGCTTTCAACGTGATTTTGGAAGGCGCAGGATCCCATTTCGATCCCCATATCATTGAGATCATAAAGGGGATGGAAGCCGATTTCCGTGAGATAGCAACTACCCCCATTGCTCCGTCGGAGGGTTCCGAACGTCATTCCGCGTAGAGTTTTGGCTGATAAAAAACACCTCGTATCGCTACGAGGTGTTTTTTTTGTTTTGTTTCGCTTCAATTACGCCTTGAAATTTTTGATGTACTTCGCAAGCTCGTTGAAGATGACGTCCAAGCCGTGCGCGCCCGCGTCGGGGTAACCGATGCTGCGCTCACCGACGGTGCCCGCTCTTCCGAGGGTGGCAACGTGTTCTTTGGTGGCTTCCGCGCCGTCGTGCGCTGCTTTGGCGCCGAGGTCGATGCCTTCTTGGAGCTTCTTGCCTTCTTCCGCCGCTTTGGTAAGAGCCATAGCGCAGGGCTTCAACGCGTCGACGAGGGTCTTGTCACCGATCTCCGCGCCTTTGCCGAAGCTCTTCTTGCCGGTCTCGTAAACGCCGCGGTTTGCCTCGGTGAAGAGGAAGGCGAGGTCTTTGAGATTGATCTCCTTCTTGCCGATCATCGCTTTGCCCGCGTACTTGAATGCGCTGCCCCAGATCGGGCCGGACGCGCCGCCGCAGTACTCCTTGATGATCTCGGAGCAGCTGACGAGGAATTCGCCGATGTCGCCCTTCTTGCGGGTAGCCCAGTCCGCTTTGAGTTGTTTGAAGCCTTTTGCGATGCTCATACCGAAGTCGCCGTCGCCCATCTTATCCGCTTCGCAGAAGGGGACTTCGTTTTCAATGATGACGTCCGCCATCTTGTCCACGATCTTTACGAAAGCCGCGGTATTGATGGTCTCCTTGATCGCGGGAGTGCCTTCCACTTCGTAGACGGCGTTGACGTCCGCTTCTTCCGCAGCCGCTTTCTTGGCTTTCTTTTGAGCGGGAGCGGCAACGCTCGTCACGCCGAGGGCTTTTGCGATGGCGTTCATCGCTTCCACGGCAGCTTCCGCTTGTTCGCTCATCGCCGCGCCCCAGTTAAGAGCGGGGGTGGTGACGGGATAGTCGACGTACTTTTTGAGGTCATCGTCCACTTTGAGGACGGTGATGGATGCGCCCGCCATATCGATACTGGTCATGTAGTTGCCCACGATGGTGCGGTGGATCTTGACGCCAAGCTTTTCAAGCGCCTTGGTGGTGGAGTAGTTGAGGATATAAAGCTCCTGCAACGGGCTGCCGCCGAAGCCGTTGATCAAAAGCACGATCTCGTCGTTTGCTTTGAGACCGAGGTCCTCTTTGAGGTCTTTGACGATCCTTTCCGCAAGGTCGTCGCTGAAGGTGCCCTTGGAGTAATCGATTTTTTCACGGAAGCGACCCGGCTCGCCGTGGATGCCCACGCCGAATTCCATCTCGTCGTCGCCGATCTCAAAGGTCGGGTGACCTGCGGCGGGTACGGTGCAGGACGTGAAGGCAAAGCCGAAGGAACGCACGTTTGCGATGACCTTGTTGGCTACAGCCTTGACTTCGTCAAGTTCCTTGCCCATTTCCGCAGCGGCGCCGGCGCACTTGTGAACGAGCACGGTGCCCGCCACGCCACGTCTGCCGACGGTGTAAAGGCTGTCTTTCACGGCGATATCGTCGTTGACGTACACGGCGTCCACTTTGATGCCGTCGTCAATGGCGTCGCTCATGGCGTTGTTGAAGTTCATGCAGTCACCGGAGTAGTTTTTGATGATGAGCAAAACGCCCTTATCGGTGGCGCACTTTTTGATGGCGTTGTA
>DMCI01000140.1:294-3447 GCA_003445835.1 Clostridiales bacterium | reverse complement strand
TTGCAGACGCGAACTCCAAAACCCCAAAACGGCGGAGAGTGGCGCGAAGACAAACGCTCATCAAAACGGCGAGTAGGAGCGTACTTATTCGTACGTGACTACCCGCCGTTGAAGATGTAGAGCAGTATTCGCACTGCTATACGCCGTTTTGCCTATTCTTCGTCGAAGTCGCCCTTCCCCGCCCCACACAGGGGGCAAGTGAAGTCGTCCGGAAGATCCTCGAATTTGGTGCCGGGAGCAATGCCGTTGTCGGGGTCGCCCACGGCCTCGTCGTACTCCCATCCGCAAAACTTGCAAACGTACTTCATACTCTTTCCTCCTTTTTTATTATTTTATCGGTTCAAAGTCCGCCGCCCCGTGCTTACAAAGCGGACAGACAATGTCGTCGGGGAGATTTTCGCCCTCGTAAACGTAGCCGCATATCTTGCAAACGAAACCTTTCTTTCCTTCGGTCTGCGGCTTGGGCTTGACGTTCTTTTGATAATAGGTATAGGTCATCGTCTCGGCGTCGGTGATCACGCGCGCCTCGCTGACGGAACAGATAAACATCCCGTGCGTATCGAGGTCTACGTAGTTTTCCACCGTCAAAGACATAAAGCTGTTGATATATTTGGGCAAAAAGACCAGTCCGTTGTCGCTGCGGAGCTTTTCCCACCCTTCAAACTTATCCACCGTCCTGCCGCTGCGGAAGCCGAAGTCCTCAAACACTTTGAACGGCGCGTCCACCGAAAGGCAGTTGATGTTCATTTTACCCGTCTGCTTGATGACGTGATGCGAATAGTTTTGCTTGTTGATCGTGACGGCAATGCGGTTGGGGGTGTTTGTCACCTGCGAAACGGTGTTGACGATGAGTCCGTTGTCCTTTTTGCCGTCGTTGCAGGTAACGACGTACAGCCCGTACCCGATGTTGAAAAGCGCCTTAAGATCGCTCTTGTTGGCGGTGGAATCTTGCTTTGCAAGATATTCCATACAAAGTTCGTCCGAAACCTTTTCGATGGCGTCTTTGGTATCGTCGTTCATCGCGGAAGTCATTTTGATGACGGGTTCCAGTATCGTCAGATTTTTGCCCCCTTCCAACATCCCGCGCATCACTTTGGCGGCAAGGGGCGCCCAACTGCCGTTTTCCATCAACGCGATCGTGCGATTTTGGTAGCCGCGCTCGGTCAAATGCTCGATGAAAGTGCGCATAAAGGGGAAGATATCGGCGTTGTAAGTCGTGGTGGCAAGCACAAGTTTTCCGTAACGGAAGGCGTCTTCCACCGCTTCCGCCATATCCTCGCGCGCAAGGTCGCAAACGACCACCTTGGGGCAACCCTTCGCTTTGAGTTTTTCCGCCAAAAGTTCCACCGCCGCTTTGGTGTGTCCGTAGACGGAGGTATAGGCGATCATCACGCCGTCCGATTCCACCCCGTACGAAGACCAAGTATCGTACAAGCCGAGGTAGTAGCCGAGGTTCTCGTTAAGAACGGGGCCGTGCAACGGGCAAATGGTCTTGATATCCAAAGCCGCCGCCTTTTTGAGCAGCGCTTGCACCTGCGCGCCGTACTTACCCACGATGCCAAAGTAGTAGCGGCGAGCTTCGCACGCCCAGTCTTCCGTGACGTCCAGCGCCCCAAACTTGCCAAAGCCGTCCGCGGAGAACAGCACCTTATCCGTGCTGTCGTAAGTCACCATAACTTCGGGCCAATGCACCATCGGCGCCGCCACGAAATGCAATTCGTGCTTGCCAAGCGACAAGACGTCGCCTTCCTTCACCACGATGCGTCGATCTTCAAATTCCTTTCCGAAAAAGTTTTTCATCATCTGAAACGCTTTTTGCGAGGAGACCACCGTCGCCTTGGGATAGGCGGAAAGGAAGTTTACGATATTTGCGGAGTGGTCGGGCTCCATATGTTGCACGACAAGATAATCGGGAGATCTGCCGTTTGTCGCCGCCGCCACGTTGTCCAGCCACTCGTGCCCGAACCGCGCGTCCACGCTGTCCATTACGGCGATCTTGCCGTCCAAAATGACGTAAGAATTGTACGCCATCCCGTTGGGGACGTCGTATTGCCCTTCAAAAAGGTCTATCTCGTGGTCGTTTACGCCCACGTACTTGATGTCCGAAGTGATCTGCATATTGCCTCCTGTGTTTATCCGTGCGCCATCCGCGCACCTTATTATTATATCATAATAAAAGGAGTGCTTTCAATACGCTCCCTTTTTCTCTCATTTTGCGCCTTTTGCGTTCAACGGATGTAACTGGTCCTGGTGGTTTCTTCGGTCTCCGGCAAGCCGAACGCCTCTTTGCCGAGGGCGATGGACTTCATCAAAAACAACATATTACGCGCAACGACGCGGGCGTTTTGAAGCCCCTCAGCATCCTCTTCGACCTCCCCCTTTGCGCGACCGAAACCGTTGTTCCAGTAGCGACCCGAAGCTATGGGCATTTGGTTGATGGTGTAGTATTTGTTAAGTACGTCAAAGGTAGCCACCGTACCCGCCCTTCTTGCCACGGCAAAGGAAGCGCCGACCTTCATCCTAAGGTCACAGTCAGCGCTCATAAACAAACGATCCAACAGGCTCAAAACGCTACCGTTGGGCGACGCGTAATAAACGGGCGACGCCACGATCATCCCGTCCGACTCCTTGAGTTCCTTTGCAAGCATCGGCACGTCGCCGCCAAGCACGCATTCCCCTTTTTGAGCACAACCGCCGCAAGCCACGCACCCGCGGATATCCTTGGTACCCACGTCGTAACGCACCACCGTTACGCCCGCTTCTTCCAAGACCTTTTGCGCCTCACTGAGCAAGCGCGCGCAGTTGCCGTCTGTGCGGGGGCTGCCGTTGATCATCAAAACTTTCATATCTTCCTCCTTATACACGGGATCTATCCGAATTCTATTGTAGGATCAAAGCTTCTTTCTGTCAAGACAAACTCCCCCGCAAGGGGCAAAAGCCGCCCGATATCCCCAAATTTCAAGCAAAGCGCAAAAAACTCTTGACAAACGTGCGGCGTATTGTTAGAATAAACAAGCGTTTCAAATATGGCGGCGTAGCTTAGTTGGTTAGAGCGGCCGGTTCATACCCGGCAGGTCGTTGGTTCGAATCTGACCGCCGCTACCATCATATGGCCCCTTGGTCAAGCGGTTAAGACATCGCCCTTTCACGGCG
>DMCI01000140.1:0-230 GCA_003445835.1 Clostridiales bacterium | reverse complement strand
GTTCGAATCCCGTAGGGGTCACCAAGAACGAAGACGGTTTGTGTAATAAGCACAAGCCGTTTTTATTTGCGTTTGCTTGAAAGGGATTCGAATAGGGAGCCGCGAGGCACGAGCGCTTTGCGTAGCAAAGTGAAAAGGCTTTGACGCCTTTTCAGCGGGTAGGCCCGTACAGACGGGGAATCCCGTAGGGGTCACCAAGAACGAAGACGGTTTGTGTGTTGAGCACAAGC
>DMCI01000109.1 GCA_003445835.1 Clostridiales bacterium | reverse complement strand
TGTTCCACGTGGAACTTTAATGCAAGAACGTAAAGGTTGTTCTACGTGGAACAGCCTTTTTTAATTTTGTTTTTCTTCTTGAAAATTCGGAATTTTAGGGATAATATGGTTGAACTTTGTAAGATTGATTTGTGCTGCCGAGGCGTTTTGGTTGCTTTGATCGTGCGCTTTTGCATCGTGTTGCCTGACGGTACTTTTGCCGTTCCTTAAACGGGCGCCTCTGCAGGCGTGTTCCACGTGGAACTTTTTTATTAACCCCTTGCCTAACGCGTTTCGCTTTGGTATAATAGTAGCGGAGGTCAAGCCTATGAACGTTGGTTTTGTGGTGGCAATGGAATCGGAGTACGTTCCCTTCCTTTCCAAGCTCGGAAAGTTTGTGGATTCCGAAGTTCTTGCCGGTATCGAGTTTTGTAAATACGAATTATATGACCGCACGATTTTTCTTGCAAAATGCGGCATAGGCGAGATCGCGTCTTCTGCGGCGACCGCGCTTTTGATAGGTCGTTTCGGTTGTCGTTATATCGTCAACTTCGGGCTTGTCGGCTCGCTCGACGGCGCTTCTTGCGGGGCGATCGCGCTCGTCCGCGACGTCGTTCACTACGATTGTGATATTACGGCGTTTGGGCATCTTCTCGGCGCGCCTGCGGATATTGACGATCCGTTTATCCTTGCCGATCAAAAAATGGTCAGATCGCTTGAGCGCTTCAAGCTGCCCGTCTTGCGTCTTGCCAGCGGAGATAAATTTGTTGCCGACCCTGCGTTGAACAACAAGATAAAAACGGATTTTTCGGCGAATATTTGTGATATGGAAGGCGCGGGTATTGCGCTTACTTGCGCTCGTGCGCACGTTCCTTTTACAATGATTAAACTCGTTTCTGACGGTGCAAACGACAGCGCGACGGAAGACTTTAAGCTTGCCAAAGAGCGCACTTTCGGCCGTGCGTTCGATATCGTTTTAGCGGTGATCCGTGAGGCATAATATGGAAAAGATAGATTCGTTTAAGATCGATCACGATTGTCATCCCGTCGGTTTTTACCTTTCCAAGCAGATGGGGGATATTTATACTTACGACCTTCGTATGAAAACGCCCAACGGCGGCGATTATCTTGCTGTTCCCGCCCTTCATTCCATCGAGCACCTCGTTGCGACCGCGATCCGTAACGGAAGGGAAAAGGACAAAGTCGTTTACTTCGGCCCGATGGGGTGTCGCACGGGTTGTTACCTTTTGCTGAAGGGGATCCCGTACGCCGAGGCGAAAAAGTTGCTGATCGAGACGCTGAAGGTTTGTTTGGAGTTTGCCGAGGTCCCCGGCGCAAAAAGAGCGGAATGCGGTAACTATTTGGAGCATGACCTTGAGGGGGCAAAGCGCGAGATCTGTTCCTATTTGCGTGTTCTTGAAGGTTAATTGTTCGCAAAATGTTGTGTTTTGCCCCGGTTTTCCACAGGTTATCCACCGTTTGTGAATAAGTTCCACTTGTTGCATATTTGCTCTTCCTGCTAAAAAAGCCAGGAAACGGAACTCTCGTTTTTTGTCGGAAAAATCCCTCGGCGTATCGTTTCGGGGGATTTTATTTTTGCGTAATTCGCTTGCATGTGCGCGCGCATATGGAGTAAACTGAAGCCAAGACGAATCGATCGGAGGAGAGGGGTATGATCAATTATTTTTGTAAAAAACCGCTTTGGGAATGTTCCGTCAAACTTTCGCTTGTCGCAAGCGGCAAGGAAAAAGCCGATCTCGTTATCAAAAACGCAAAACTCGTAAACGTTTGCACCCGTGAGATCTCGGAAGGGATCGACGTGGCCGTCGCGGAGGGCAGGATCGCCCTCGTGGGTGACGCCGCGCATTGTATCGGTGAAAAGACCGTCGTCGTCGACGCGACGGGGTTGTATTTGGCGCCCGCCTTTTTGGACGGGCATATCCACGTGGAATCTTCGATGCTTACCGTATCGGAATACGCAAAGGCGGTCATTCCGCACGGAACGAGCGGAATTTTTATGGACCCGCACGAAATTTGCAACGTTTTGGGCTTAAAAGGGGTGCGATATATGCTCTCCGATGCCGAAACGACGCCGTTAAAGGCAATGTTGACCACGCCGAGTTGCGTTCCCGCCGTCCCCGGATTTGAGGATACCGGCGCGGAGATCACGCCCGCGGACGTCAAAGAGACTATGACGTGGAAGGAATGCGTCGGACTCGGTGAAATGATGAACTTCCCCGGCGTTTGTTCGGGTGATCCCACAACCCACGCCATCAACGGCGCGACGCTGGAGGCGGAAAAGACTGTGACGGGGCACTACTCCATCCCCGAAACGGGCAGCGGGCTCAACGCTTACGTCGCCGCGGGGGTCAGATGTTGTCACGAATCCACCCGCGAAGAGGACGCTTTGCAAAAGATGCGGCTCGGCATGTACGCGATGTTGCGCGAAGGCTCCGCTTGGCACGACCTCAAAGAGGTCGCAAAAGCCGTTACCAAGCACGAAGTAGACTCCCGCTTTGCTTGTTTGGTCACCGACGACGCCCATCCGTCCACCCTTCTCGGGGTAGGGCATTTGGATCACGTGGTACGTCGCGCAGTGGAAGAGGGCATTGACCCCGTGACCGCCATTCAAATGGTTACGATCAACGTTGCGCAATGCTTCAAGTTGGATCACGAGATCGGTTCCGTGACGCCCTCTAAGTGCGCCGATATGGTCCTCCTTTCCGACTTGAAAACTTGCCGCGTGGCGGCGACCTTTATCGACGGCGACCTCGTCGCCAAGGACGGAAAGGCGCTTTATACGGCAAAGCCGTATACTTACCCCGCGGACGCAACCTCGTCGGTGCATCTTGCGCCCGTTGGGAAGTCGGACTTTGTGATCCCCGCGGAAGGCGACGTCGCCAAAGTCCACGTCATTGAGATCATCCCCGCCAAGACCTTTACCAAGGACGTCGTCGAAACGCTTCCCGTCAAAAACGGAGGCATTCAGGCCGACCCGCAAAAAGACGTGATGAAGGCGGTCGTGTTCGAGCGCCATAAGGGCACGGGCAAAAAGGGCTTCGGCTTCGTAAAAGGCTTTGGCATTACGTCGGGAGCCCTTGCGCAAACCGTCGCGCACGACGCGCACAACCTGTTTGTGATCGGTACCAACGACGAAGATATGGTCGTCGCGGCAAACGCCTTGATCGCCGCGGGAGGCGGCGCGGTTGCCGTCAAAGACGGCAAAGTGATCGGACTGGTCCCCCTTCCCATCGCGGGATTGATGAGCGACAAGTCGCTTGAGGAAACGGAAAAACTCGTCAAAGGACTGGAACGCGCCTGGAAGGAACTTGGGTGCAAGCACCCATCGCCCTTTATGACGATGAGCATCATCCCGCTTGCCTGCCTGCCGGAAGTCCGGTTGACGAATCGCGGCTTGGTGGATTGCAGGACGTTTTCCTTTATGGATCTGGTCGTAAAGGACTAAAACGCTTGCGAGCGAAAACGAAAGAAAGTATAATGCTTTTTGAGAGGTGGATTTATGAAAATTACGAAGACCATACCGGCATTTAAAGATTACATCTGGGGCGGCAGCAAGCTCAAGACGGAATTTAACAAAAAAACCGATCTTACCGTCGTGGCGGAAAGTTGGGAACTCGCCGCGCATAAAGACGGCACCAGTGGGTTTGAAGGGGAAAGTTTTGACCTTGCGGATCTTTTTGAAAATCACCGCGAGCTCATCGGTACAAACGCCGATAAATTCGAGCGTTTTCCGATGATCATCAAGTTGATCGACGCCAAGAACAATTTGTCCGTTCAGGTGCACCCCAGCGACGAATACGCGCTCAAAAACGAAAACAGCTACGGCAAGACCGAGATGTGGTACGTCGTTGAGGCGGAGCCGGGCGCGGGACTTTACGTCGGGTTCGATCGTGACGTGACGGAAGAAGAATTCCGCACGTTGATCGCGGAGAATCGTTTGCAGGAAGTTTTGCATTTTATCCCAGTCAAACCGGGCGAATGGTTCTTTATCGAAGCGGGCACCGTGCACGCCATCGGCAAGGGCGTCTTGATCGCGGAAGTGCAACAAAACAGCAATTTGACTTACCGTTTGTACGATTACGGCAGAGTGGGCGCGGACGGCAAGCCGCGTGAATTGCACGTCGAAAAGGGCGTCAAAGTCAGCAAACTGACGGCGTATACCCCCGACAAACGCACTTCGTGCGAGTACTTCAGTTGCGAAAGCGTTGCGATCTCGGGTGAACAAAGCTTCGTTGCGGATAAAACGAGTTTCGTCGCCTTCGTCATTATGGACGGCGGCTTTGCGGTCGAAGGAAAGACCTATCAAAAGGGCGATACCGTCTTTATCCCCGCCGGGTACGGTAAGTTTACCGTAAAGGGCGAAGCAAAAACCGTCTTGGTACGCGTTTGATATGCGTGAAAAGACGGAGATCAGGCTATTTAACCTTCGATATCTTCCTCTTTTCGCATCTTTTTTCATCCTCGGTATCTTTTGCGTAAAAGTATCTTTAGCAGTCGCGGCGATCCTTTGGGTCGTCGCGGCTTTTTGTGCTTTTGCGCTGTTTTTCACAAAGACGATAAACCGCGTTGCGGCAATCGTTCTCGTCGGCGTTTTGTTTGCCGGATACGGCGTCGCAAGCCTTGCTTTGTACGTTAGGAACGACGTCGGGTTCAAAGGAAAGAACGCCACCGTAACTTGTCGCGTGACCCAAGTGACCGTCCGCACAGAGGAGGATGAAGAGGGGGAAGAGAGCTTCGTCTATCGCGTGACGGCGGATAAAGTAAAGATCGATAAGTCGTACGGCGGCGGCATCGCTTTTGAAACCAAGGAGCCGCTTTCCGTCGGTGACCGCGTGACGGTCAAGGGCGACGTTTCGATAAAACCCCTTTCTTTGAACACGTTTGCGCAAGCGTTGCAATATCGCAAAGGTTGCAAATACCAAATAGACGATCCGGAGATCGTTTCCCAAACGGAAGGCAAGGCGCCTTTTGCGTACCGCGTCAAGACCGCCGCCCGCAATATCTTGATAAAAAACCAAGGCGAGCGCGCCGGTGCGTTTGCGTACGCCACCTTGTTTGGCGATACCGAGTATATGCTTGAAGAAGATAAAACCGCTATGCGATCTGTGGGCGTCGCGCACGTTTTTGCCGTCAGCGGATTGCATATCGGCGTGCTTGCGGGCGTTTTGCTGTTTATTTTGCGCAGATTCAAACTGAAAGACGGCGTTTCGCTGTTGATCTTATTGCCCGTCTTTGGGTTTTACGCTTATCTTTCCGGCTTTACGCCGTCGGTCCTCCGCGCCGTCATTATGGTGTCGTTGGGACTTGCCGCCTCTCACTTCGGGATGCGGTACGACGGGCTCTCGTCCTTGTCTTTTGCCGCGATACTCGTTTTGATCACCAGACCGCTTTTGCTGTTTGATCTCAGTTTCGTAATGAGTTTCCTCGCTATTTTCGGGCTGCAATCTTTGACTTCGCCCTTAAGAAGGGCGTTTGCCAAACATATGAAGGAAAAACTTGCCGAAGCGTTGGCGCTTTCCATCGCCACCACCGTCGCGCTGATCCCCGTTTCCGCCGTCGTGTTCGGGCGGATCACCCTCGTCGGATTCCTTTTGAACGTCGTCGTGGTGCCGCTGGCTTCCGCTTCCTATGTTTTGAGTTTGGTGGGGTTGCTTTTGACTGCGGCGATCCC
>DMCI01000080.1 GCA_003445835.1 Clostridiales bacterium | reverse complement strand
GATATGCCGGGCTACCGCGAGCCGGTCATTATGGCGGCGGGGACCTTCGTAGGCGGCGCATCGCTTGAACTCACGGCGGACGCGCCGATCAAACCTCCTTATATCGCTTACGTACAAGGCGGCTTGACTTACGAACATATCAAACTGGCGGTATTGCGTTGTATTGAGGAGTTTTATCAATAACGACGGATCAGCCCCGTCAAAACGCCCAAAATCACGGCGTTTTCGGTAATGATATCTTGCATTTCCTTATTTTCGGGATGCAAACGGAAACGATCTTTTTCTTTATAAAAACGCTTTAGCGTGACCTCGTTGTCGATCAAAACCGCGGCAATCGTGCCGTTTTCGGCAGTTTCCTGCTTGCGGATCACGACGAAATCTCCGTCGTTGATGCCGACTTCGATCATACTGTTACCGCGAACTTTAAGCATAAAAAGCGGTGCGGAAGCGCCGAAAAAACCTTGCGGCAAAGGCAAATAGGAGTCGACGTTTTCCACGGCAAAAATGGGTGTTCCGGCGGCGATCTCACCAAGTAAAGGTACTTGATCCGCTTTGACTCCGCCGACAAGTTCGATACAACGCTTTTTCTGTTTTGAGCGTTTGATCAAATTTTCCGCTTCCAATTGATCCAAATAATACGCAACGGACGCCGTGGATTTGATGCCAAATCCGCGTTGAATCTCTCTGACCGTCGGAGGAAAACCGTTTTCACGTTGAAAACGGCGGATAAACTCAAACAATTCGTTAACTTTGTTCAACGTTTTTTCGTTCATATAACAAGTATATCATTATAAATAGAAAATGTAAACAAGCGTTCGCAAAAAAAGAACAAATGTTCACTTATTCTTCGTCGGAATTTTCGTCGCGAAGGATGGTCACGCGCGCGGCTTCTTTCAAAATTTCTTCGCTCATTGCGGCGTAATGCTTTTTGGTCGTATTGACGTCGCGGTGCCCCAAAGCTTCCGCTACGACAAAAATATCGTTCGTACGGTGATAAAGATTAGTACCGTAAGTACTGCGAAGTTTATGCGGCGTGATCTTTTTCAAGGGTGTGATCAGCTTGCTATACTTTTTGACCAGTTTTTCCACGGCACGCACGGTAATGCGCTGTTTGCGAAGAGAAAGAAACAGGGCGGGAGAATCGGTTTCGGCAACCAAGCGATCTTCTTCCAAATAACGGCGAAGCGCGTCGCTGACTTCTTCCGGGAAGTACAAGATCTTTCTGTTTCCGCCTTTTCTGGTCACGGTAAAGGAATTGTTTTTGAAATCAAGGTCGTCGATATCCAATCCGACGCATTCCGAAATACGAATGCCGGTCCCCAAAAGCAGCGTTACGATGGCAAGATCACGCACGCCTATTTTTTTGTGGTAGGATTGCTCGCGCGGCGTAAGATCTGCGCCTTCTTCGACTTCATCCAAAAGCAACTGAACTTCGTTGTTTTCAAGCCGAATGATCTCTTTATCGTGGATCTTAGGCGTGGGAACTTTGCTTGCCACGTTGCTGGTAAGCTTGCCTTTGTTGAAAAAATACTTAAAAAACGAGCGCAAAGTTGAAAGTTTACGGGCTTTTGCGCGTTCGTCGTTCTTATATTCTTTGCCGTTGAAGCGGTAATAATTCAAATATTCCAAAAAAGATTCGATATGCGTTTGCGTGACGCCGTCCAAAGACGCTAAAGTTACGGTATCCAAAGTATAATTGCGAAATTCACGCACGTAGGACAACAAATAATCAAAAAATATTCTCAAATCGTACGCGTAGGCAAGTCTGGTCAAAGGAGTCGTGCGACTTTCGACACCGATAAAAAACTCCTCGCAAAAAGAAGGCAGTTCGGCGCGAAGTTCTCGGATCTTTAGCGTAACGTTTTTATTTCTGGTAATAAAGTAGGTGTCATCCATATTAATAGTTTATCATTATTTGGTATTTATGTAAAGTCAATCCTTATTTTACAACCAAAGATCCCGCTTACTTTAAATTTCCATTTTTCGAGCCATTATTTTAAATAAAACGCATTTTTAAAGTAATTCGGCACTTTATTCGGTATAATTGTTCGTAAAAGTTGTGTTTTGCGAACAGTTTAACACAATATGAAAATTTTGTCAAATAATAGAACTGCCCCGTTTTGTTGGACAATCCGTCTTGACATAACAATAAAAAAAAGATAAAATACTTATAAGGAGATTGCTATTTTGGAAAACAATGCTAATACCGAATTGATTCGGGATCACGTCGATTCCTTCATATTAAGATTTTTGGCTCAATCGGACAGTTACGGTTACGATATTCATAAAGCCATCTCCACGGCGACCGAAGGTGTGTATGAGATCAAGCAACCCACCCTTTACAGTTGCCTGAAACGTCTTGAAAAACAAGGTTTGATCACTTCTTACGACGGAGAAACTTCCAACGGCGCGCAACGCAAGTATTACGCGATCACGGACAAAGGTCGTGACTTTTTGCAAAAAGACATTACGCAATGGGAGTTTTCGCGCACCCTGCTCGATCGCTTGCTTTCGGATAAGCAGATCGATCTTTCTACGGTGGAACGTCCGTTTGATCCGTCCGAACTCAGACCCAAAACCAAGCGCGGCGTAGGCGTCGCAAACGCCGTTCAGGAATCGGACGAATCTTCCGACGATGCCCTGCTTGAGCCTGCCGGCGACGTAGAAGACGTCGTTCCCGACACGATCGGCGCCGATGAGCCCGAAAAAATCGAAGAAACTACCGAAGAAACCGCTTCCGAAGAGGTTGCCGCAGACGTCTCTCCGGAGTCGGAAAAACCTCAGGAAACACCCGTTTTTGATACGAAACACGCCGTTCAAATAGACTTTGATACCTACGTTTCGGAAGAAAAAGCCCAAAACGGACCCGATCTGCAGGACTTTTTAAGGGAACACATGGCGGTCAACGACGATTATCGCGCCTCTTTGGAGGAATTGTTCCGCCCTTCCGCTACCCCGACGCAGATCCCACAAGCGCAAGAAGATGCGCAAGTTGAGGAACAAAACGTCAGCGCATTCAACTACGGTGAATTAAAAGAAAGAGCGCAGGCGGAAGGCTACCGCTTACACCCCTATTCCAAATCCGTCACCACCTCGTATTATTCGATGAATTTCATCTTCTCCGCGAGGCTTAGACGCGACGCCCTGCTTTTGTTGTACGCTTTTATGTTTTTAGAAGTACTTTTGTCCTTCTTCCTCCTTGATCGCGTGGCAAAACTCGGTTATTTGTTCTATATCGTCACGGGTTGCATCCTTTTGGCTGCGCCCTTCTGCGGGATCATTTTGTATTTGATCAAGCCGGACAAACGCGTACGCGCGGATTTTGACTTTAAAACGTCCCTATCCGGTATGATCATGTTGATGATCAATTTGATCATTATCAGTATGCTGCTTGCCTTCTTCCTTTTCGGTGCGGATCTTGCCAGACCCGCCACGCTGATCAAGCCGCTGTTGTACCCCGCATTGCTGTTTATCGATCTGCCGATCTATACCCTCATCTACGCCGCGCTATACAACACAAAGCGGTATCACTTAAAATAACTTGCAAAAAAAAGCACCGCAAACGGTGCTTTTTTTACGTTTTAACCGATTATATTTCTTTTCTGTCGGTCAGCGCTCTTGAAAGGGTCGCTTCGTCGGTGTATTCAAGGTTACTGCCCGTCGGCAATCCTCTTGCAATACGTGTCGCCTTGACGCCAAGCGGTTTTACCAACATGGCGATATACAGCGCCGTAGCTTCGCCCGCTTGATCCGTCCCCGTGGCGATGATGACTTCCTTCACGCCGCCTTCGTTGATACGTTCCAACAATTCCTTGATACGGATGTCAGAGACGCCTATGCCTTCCAAAGGGCTCAAATGACCGTGCAAGACGTGATATACGCCGTTAAAAGACTTTGTCTTTTCAAGCGCAATGACGTCACGCGGTTCTTTTACCACGCAGATCACGCTTCTGTCGCGCGTTTGGCAGATCTCGCAAACGTCCTGATCGGTATAATTGCCGCAGACTTTGCAAAGCTTTACCGTTTGTTTGAGCTTCAAAATCGCGTCGCAAAAACTTTCGGCAGATTCCATCGGCATATTGACGACGGAAAAAGCGTACCTTGCGGCGGTCTTTTTGCCCACGCCCGGCAATTTTGAAAATTCGGCAATGAGCCTGGCGATCGGCTCGATATATTCCATTTAGTTTAAGCCTCCGAGCATCCCCGCGTAGGGGCCCATTGCTTCTTGCGTCTCTTTGTCAATAAGGTCAAACCCTTCTTGAAAAGCCGCGACGATAAGATCCTCAAGCATCTCGACGTCGTCCGGATCAACCGCTTCGGGCTTGATCTTCAACGAAACGATCTTCTTTTCACCCGTTAAGGTGACTTCCACCATCCCGCCGCCTGCTTGCGCGGTAAATTCGGTATTTTTGAGTTCTTCTTGCTTGGCGAGCATATCTTGCTGCATTTTTTGCGCCTGACGCATCAACTGCGCCATATTGCCGCCACCGCCGAAACCGTTGAATTTCATTAATACTTACCCCCTCTGTTGATGTTGATTTTTTCCGCCCCGGCAAAGAGTTTTACGATGTCGGAGGCAGATAAGGCGCCTTTCGCGCTTTCGTTGCAATTGATAAGTTCCACGTCCACGGGTTCACCGATCTCCGCAGAGATCACCTTTTTAAGTTCTTCGACGTTGCGTGGCGTGTTGCAGTAGTTGTAATCCATTTCCTTTTTGAAAACGATGGTGATCTTGCCGTCTTTGAGGTTCATCAAAGTATCGTTACCTTCGCCACCCAAAGAGATATACAACATTTTAAGCGGATGATTCCTGAGTTTTCCAAGCACTCTGCCGCGAAGTTTGGTCATTTGATCACGGATCTCCTGCGGTAGGATCGCCGTAACTTCGGCAAGATCGGCAGGTGGAGCGTTGACTGCGGCGTCGCTTACGTCAAAAGGAAGCGCGTCCACCGCTTTTGCGCTTGAAATATCAAACGCAGGAACGGATTCCTGCGCAGGAGCGCTTGCGGGTGCTTCGGGTACGGGAGCCGTGGGCGTCAACATTTTTTTGAGCGCGGAATAATCCGGTCTTTGAGGCGGATTGAGTTCAAGATCTTTGATCTTGCCTTCGATCGCGGTGACTTTGGCGATCAAGTCGGAAAGCTCCTCTCCGGAAAGGGTCGCCGTCTTGATGATGGCAGTCTCAAGCAAAATTTTGGGTTGATTGGAGTATCTCGACTTGGCTTCGATGCCGGAGAAGATATCCAAAGCACGCATCAGCGTGACGGAATCAAAAGACTTTGCGATCTCCGCCGCGGCGTCGAAAAGTTTGTTGGGAAGCTTCAAAACGACGTTGCATCCGGGATCGTGCTTGATGATAATAAGGTCGCGGAAGTATTTTGTCAGATCTCTCGTCAGCATTTGAACGCTTTTACCGAGAGATGCCGCTTCCTCAACGAGAGAAACGGCGCCTTTGATATCGCCCGACAAGGCTGCAAGCGCGATCTTTGCGATCATTTGCGGATCGTTAGCGCCCAAAACACCCAAAACGCTTTCGTAATCCACTACGTCGGAATAGGAAACGCACATATCCGCAACGGACAAGGTATCTCTGACGCTGCCTTCCCCTGCGGCGGCAATGGCGCTGACGCCCTCTTTGGTGTATTTGACGCCCTCTTTATCAAAGATCTTGGCAACGTGCGCTTCCAAGATCTCCTGCGGGACCAAATGGAAATCCAAGCGCAAACAACGGCTCATAATGGTCGCGGGGATCTTTTGTACTTCAGTCGTAGCCAAAATAAAGACAGCGTGTGCGGGCGGCTCTTCCAGCGTCTTCAAAAGCGCGTTGAACGCGGCGCCGGAAAGCTGGTGCACTTCGTCGATGATGTAGACTTTGTATTT
>DMCI01000132.1:392-2847 GCA_003445835.1 Clostridiales bacterium | reverse complement strand
ACCACTCTCTGCGCTCGCAGGGTAGGGCAAATGCGCTCTTGCGTTTTTTTTTGCTTTGTACGGGTGTGTGAACATATACGCGCGGAAGTTGGTAAAATAAGTTGATATATTTGTTTTTACGGTGGTATAATAAGCGTATGAAAAAGTATCGTCAGAAGTTTTCAAAGACGACTTTCGTCGTGTATATCGTCATCAACATCGTCGGTTTGGCGGCGATCGTTTTCTCCGCGTTGAAGCTTGCGGGGGTCGGCAACCTTGATTCTTATTTCCCCTTCGTCGATATCACCACGATGGCTATCTTCGTTTTCTTTCTGGTGTTTACGGGCGTTCTTTTGTTCAACGCCTACTATCTTTTTGAACAAGACAAACTCGTCGTTCGTCGCGGGTTTGAAAAGCAGTCGGTCGAAGGCGCTTCCATTACGAAGTTCGTCTATGACGAGGCTTCCGGCGCCGCCGCGGTGTATTTTGTCGATCCCGCCAAGCAGGACGCGTTGCTGTACGTTGCGGTGATCATAGACAAAAACAAGATGGACGACTTCATTGACGATCTTCGCTTGTTGAAGTCCGACGTCATCATTGAAGTCAATCCCGTGCGTCCTTCGGACGAGGATTGAGATCGGTTTCGTTGGTTAAAACTTTTAAAAGGAGGTAGCAGATGGTTTCTCTTCTCGGCGCATCCTCGCTTGGCGAATCGATGCGGGAAGCTTTGCTTCCGGAAAACGTCAATTTCTTGGGGCTCGGTGTGAACCCGAGTTTCTATACCTCTTTGATCGTCGCCGGTGTTTTGATCCTTTTGGCAGTCGTGATGCGCATCTTCGTTATTCCGCGTTTTAAGGACGTCCCCGGCAAGTTGCAAAGCGTTTTGGAATCCATCGTCTTGATGTTTGACAAAATGAATGAGGAACACGCCTCCACTCGCGCGTTTATGGGCGCGTACGTTTTTTCGGCGGCGGCGTATATCTTCCTCGGTACGATGGTGGAGCTGATCGGTCTTCGTCCCGCGATGGCGGATATCAACGCTTGCTTGGCGCTTTCCGTTTCCACTTTCGTTTTGATCGTCGTCTTCGGCGCAAAAGCCCGCAAGGCAAAGGGCGCTTTGGGCGCTTTGAAGGATCTTACGCTTCCCGTTTCGATGTCCTTCCGTTTGTTCGGCAGTATTTCCAGCGGACTGTTGGTCACGGAACTCGTGTACAGCTACATCTTCCTGTCCTTCGGTCTTCCCGTGATCGTGGGCGTTTTGTTTACTTGTTTCCACGCGCTTATCCAAGCGTACGTATTTGCGATATTATCCTCTCTCTTCGTGGGAGAGGCTGCGGCGTTGCCGGCTGTCAAGATGCCTGCCGCCGACATAACGGAGGGGGACGGGGCAACCGATTCCCTAAAGGAGTAGTATTATGATACTTGCAGTTCAAAGTTTGATCTCATCGCTTTCCGAGACTTCGGTCTTCGCCCTCGCGGCGGCTATCGCAGTTTTCGTCGGTTTCGGCGCCGGTATCGGTATGGCTATCGCCACCGCAAAAGCGCTTGACGCCATTGCGCGTCAACCCGAAGCTGACGGCAAGATCCGCACGACCTTACTTCTCGGTTTGGCGTTTATCGAAACGACGGCGATCTACGGCTTGTTTATCGCCATCATGCTCGTGATCAAGGTGCTCTGATATGGGATTCATCGTATCGGACGCAATCCTCGGGCTGAGCTTGACGAAGTTTTTGCTTCATTTGTTAAACTTCGCCATTCTTTTTACGGCTCTGTGGCTGATCCTCTATAAGCCGGTGATGAAGTTCATTCGCGCCAGGCAGGAGCGCATAGAGCAGCAAAAACAGCAAACGGAGGAGAATTTGCGCGCGTCGGAAGAAGCACGCGCCCAAGAGGAAGAAAGGCTTCGCAATTTGGATGAGGAGATCGAAGTAAAACGCGCCGCGGCGGAAAAGGATATCTTTGCAAAGTGCGACGAAAAACTTCGTGAGACCGAACAGCGCGCGGATGAGATCATCCGCGATGCGGAGCGTCGCGCCGCCAAGCAGGCGGATAAGGTGGTAGCCGATGCCAAACAGGGCATCAAGGACGCCGCCGTCGCTTTGGCTTCAAACATCATCGAGGAAAAGATCGACAAGGTGGACGACGCCTTGATCGACAAAGCCCTCAAGGATTGGAAGAATGACTAAGTTTGTCGTTACCTCGGCAAAAATTCTTTCCGAGCAAAAACGGAAAGAGATCATAGCAAAGCTCGGCGCCGTCGAGACGGACGTTACCTTTTTGGTGGACGAAGCCTTGATCGGCGGTCTTGTCATTTCGGACGGCGACAGAGTTTTGGACGCTTCCGTCAAAGGGAAGTTGCGCGCCGCGGGCAAAAAAGCGACGGGCGCCATTCAAAACAAACCTCTCGAACATATTTTATCCTCTTTGAAAGAGGAGTTTTCTCACGTCGACCAAGCCAAAAAGGTCACGGCGGGA
>DMCI01000132.1:0-325 GCA_003445835.1 Clostridiales bacterium | reverse complement strand
TCGTGCGTTCCGCTGCGGACGGCGTGATCTTGGTGGACGGGCTTCCCGGCGCCAAAGTCGGCGAACTTTTGCTTATCAACGACGATTGCTTCGCAATGGTCATGGATCTTGAACGCGACTATATCGGCGCGATCCTTTTGACGGGGGTGAATTCCGTCAGCGCGGGCGATCCCGTGCGTTTGACCGACCGCATCGTCACCGTTCCCGTGGGCGAAGCTTTGCTTGGCAGGGTGGTGGGGCCCCTCGGCGACCCCATCGACGGCGGCGGCAGGATCGAGACCGATAACTTCCGCAGGGCGGAGGCTCCCGCGCCTGCCATCTTTGA
>DMCI01000083.1 GCA_003445835.1 Clostridiales bacterium | reverse complement strand
GGAAAACGGGACGTCTATCTCTTGCCGGGGCGGCAAACGCTCCCCCGCGTTTGGCGGCAACTTGCCGTTGTGTCTTGCTTTTTCAGTTGCCGTACCCCGCCCGTTCAAGTCCCGTAAAAACAAAAAAAGCACTCTTGCGAGTGCTCTTGGTGCGGAAAACGGGACTTGAACCCACACAGTATTGCTACCACAAGAACCTGAATCTTGCGCGTCTGCCAATTCCGCCATTTCCGCTTACATTTCAATATTAATAGGAAAAAAACGCAAAGTCAATCAAAAGCGGCAAAATTTTTCTTTGCATATCGCTTGACCGCGCGTTCGACTTTTTTGACGTAAAACGCCGTCTCGGAGTACGGAATATCCTCTTTTTTGAAGTTTTTATCCTCTATCCAGTCTTTGACTGCCCCTTCTCCTGCGTTATAAGCGGCAAAAACCTGCCAATCCTCCTCAAAAACGATATATAAATAGCTCAAATACCACACGCCGAAGCGGATGTTGGTTTGCGCATCGTATAAGTCTTCTTCTTTAAATTCCTCAATCGAAAGATTTTGTGCGATCCAAGACGCCGTTTTCGGCATCAGTTGCATAATCCCTATCGCTCCGACCTTTGACTTTGCCTTTGGATTAAAATGGCTTTCCACCTCCGCGACGGCAAAAACGACCGATGATTTTACGCCGTATTCGGTAGACATCTCATTGATGGTTTTAGCGTAACGTTTTGCGCCAAAAGAGCAGGAATAAAGTGAAATTACTATGAAAAATGCAATAATTATTATGAAAATTGACTTAAAATAGAACAATAGAGAGCTTTGACGCGTCTGCGCAAGATTGCGGCACTTCCGTTGTTTTGTATCACACAGGTAGCTTTGTCGCGTATAGCCGCCTCCCCTTTTTGCAAAGATATAACGTTGCTTGCATACTCTTCCGAAACGTTATCTCGGGCAACGATCCTGGCGATGCGAGTTTCCACGTCGGCGTCAACGTACCACACTTGATCGAATTTGATCTTGCTTTCGCTGAGCAAGGGGATCTCAAAAAAGACGACCTTCTCCCCGGGGTATGCGGACAGCATTCTTTGATAGATCCTCGGATGGGCAAGATCCATCAATAAGCGTCTCTTCCCTTCGTCGTGATAAACGATATCGGCAAGCGTTTTCTTGTCAATAACGTTATTATGTACGACCGAGGGGAAATTATACGCAATGATGGAAATATACTCCGGATCAAGCAATAATCCAGCGTTGACCTCGTCGGCAACGACCACTTTCGCACCCAAATCGCGCAAAATATGCGTTACGAAGCTTTTTCCGCTTCCGATCCCCCCTGCCAAAGCGATCCTAAGCATTATTTTGCCTCCTTCCAGGTCATTCCGGAAGACACGTTTACCGAAAGAGGAACTTTCAGCGGCAAAACGTTTTCCATCTCACGATGCAAAAGCTCTGTCACAACGTCTTTTTCCGCAATCGGACAATCAAGGATCAGTTCGTCGTGCACCTGTAAAATGATTTTAGCGGAAAGATTTTGCTTTTTTAAGGCGGCGTAGACGTTGATCATCGCCATTTTGATGATATCGGCAGCCGTTCCTTGCAACGGCATATTGAGGGCAGCGCGCTCTCCGAAGCTTCTTACGTTGTAATTGGAACTGTTGATCTCCGGCAACGCGCGAATACGTCCCATTTTCGTCGTAACGTAACCGTGTTCCTTGGCATAATCGACCGATCCTTTCATAAAATCACGTATTTTCGGATAAGTATCAAGGTATTTTGCGATAAAATCGTGCGCTTCTTTGACACTGCAACCGACATTTTTGGATAAACCGAAGTCACTGATGCCGTAAATGATGCCGAAATTGACCGCTTTTGCGTCCCTACGCATCTTTGAGGTAACTTCGCCTTCCCCTACGCCGAAGATCTTTGCCGCTGTGGCGGCATGGATGTCCTCACCCTTTAAGAAAGAGCCGATCAAACCTTCGTCACCCGAAAAATCGGCAAGCAACCGCAATTCTATTTGCGAGTAATCGGCAGAGATTAAAATATTGCCTTCGCTTGGGATGAACGCGGAGCGGATCTCGCGTCCTTCCGCCTCTCTGACGGGAATATTTTGCAAGTTCGGTTCGGAAGAGGACAATCTTCCCGTCGTCGTAAGCGCTTGATTGAAAACAGTATGAATGCGTCCCTTCTTATCGATCATCGATTTCATCGCGATCAAATAAGTAGAAAGAAGTTTCGACAACAAACGGTAGCGCAATATCTCCGAAATGATCGGATGAAGATCTTCCAATTCACCCAAAACGTCGGCGCCGGTGCTTCTTTTCTTTTCCGTCGGGAGTTTTAATTCGTCAAACAGCACTTCAGAGAGTTGTTTGGGTGAATTTACGTTGAATTCATGCCCCGCCAAAGCAAATATTTTGTCGCGCACGGCGTTCAATTCCGAAGAATACTTCTCCGAAAGAACGTCCAACGCTTCTCTGTCTACGCGGAAACCGCATTTTTCCATATCGTACAGGACGGGAACGAGGGGCAATTCTATCTCTTTATATACCTTTAAGGAATTTGCCTGCGTCATCTTTTTGTTGAGCAGTTTTTTCAAAAGAAGCAAGCCTGTCGCGATCGAGCTGTCGCTGAGCTCGTAACGACGCAAAAGTTCCACGGGGCTTTCGTAATATACGCCGCAGTCGGCAATGTACGCCATCAACATCACGTCGTCGGCGCAAAATGCTTCGGACGGAGAAAGTTCAAAGAGTCTATAGTTGTTTTTAAGGTCAAAAACCGTGATAGAAAGGTCAGACCTCGTCAAATACGGTTTGATCTCTTGCAAAATATCGTCGTAACCCAAAGATTCCCCAAACAAATCATAGGAATAGCGTACTACGGCGTTCTTTTCCTCGTCAAAGGCGATCTCGACACGGTCGTCGGCAACGTAGAAGGCCAACTGTTTTTTCGCCACGCAAGAGGAAAGCACGGCTTTTAAGCCATCCAACGAGTCGATCTCTTCGTTTTGCGCCTCTTTTGCGGCAATTTCTTCCACGTCAGGATCGGAAAAAGTAAAACGATTGATCAAATTTTTAAATTCGTATCCTTCCATCATCTTTTTGGCGCGGTACGGAATGGTTTCGGAAAAACGATATTTTGAAAAATCACCGCTGTCGATCGGCGCGTCGGTCACGATAGTGGCAAGCCAATGCGAAAACTCCGCGCTTTCGCGCCCTGCGATCAGTTTTTCCTGCATTTTGCCTTTGATTTCATCGACGTGCTCGTACAAATTTGCCAAAGTACCGTAACGTTGCACAAGGTCAAGAGCGGTTTTTTCGCCCACGCCGGGCACGCCGGGGATGTTGTCGGAATGATCGCCCATCAAGGACTTCAATTCAATGATCCCCTGCGGGGAAAGCCCTTCCTCGGCAAGTACCTCGGGAGTATAACGGATCACGTCCGTGATGCCCTTTTTCGTATGTAAAACGGTTGTTTTATCCGAAACGAGTTGCAAAACGTCCTTGTCACCGCTGACGATCACGGTGGGCATATCGCTCCTTGCGGCAAGCGTGCCGATAATATCGTCCGCTTCAAAACCGGGAAGTTCCACCACGGCGACGCCCATCGCAAGCAAAAGTTCCTTCATTGCGGGGACTTGCGCTTTCAGTTCCTCCGGCATCGGATGGCGCTTTGCCTTGTACCCGTCGTATTTCAAATGGCGGAAGGTTGGCTGATGCACGTCGAACGCCGCAACAATGTGCGTCGGATGCTCGCTTTTGATAAGTTTGGAAAGCATCGAAACAAAGCCGAACAGCGCGCCCGTATAACGGCCGCTTCTGTCCTGCAGGGTCGGAAGAGCGTAAAACGCCCTGTTGATCAAACTGTTGCTATCTAATAATAGTAGTTTCATATAATCATTATACCCTATTTTTTTATATCAAACAATGCTTTCTTCACTTTTTTTACGCATATAATTTGACAGGCAAAAATAGTTATTTTATAATTTAATTGTTATGGGATGGGAAATAGCTAAAAGCATTTTATTGTTACTTGCCGGACTCGGTGCCATGATGTTCGGTATGCAGGTTCTGAGCGACAGTCTTACCAAAGTTTCGGGTAAGAAGCTTCGCGTCGCCCTTTCAAAACTTACTTCCAATCGTTTTAAAGGGATCTTGATCGGTGGTACGGTCAGCGCCGTCATCCACAGCTCCGCCGCTACGACGGTCATGGTGGTCGGCTTGGTCAACTCCGGCATTCTTACGTTGTTTCAAGCGGCGTCCGTCATTATGGGCGCAAACATCGGTACGACGGTCACGGGTCTGATGCTTTCATTGCAATCCTTGCCCATCACCGAGATCTTTGCAGCCCTTGCCTTTATCGGTATTGCGATGTTGCTCGTTTCGAAAAAGCCTATCGTCAAAGTTTTGGCTTATATCTTTATCGGTTTCGGCTTGCTGTTCGTCGGTATGAACGTGATGAGCGTTTCAATGAAAAACATCATCGCGTCCGCTCCGCAGATCCGCGATCTGTTTTGGAAGGTCAAAAATCCCTTCCTCCTTTTGCTCCTCGGCGCCCTGTTGACCGCCATAATGCAAAGCTCCACCACGATGACCGCCATTTTGATCGTCTTATCGACAAGCGGTTTGATCGGGCTTGAAAGCGCCGTCTACGTCGTTCTCGGTATGAACCTCGGCACCTGTGCGACCTCCCTGATCGCGTCCATCGGCGCCAACACAAACAGCGTCCGCGCGGCATTTTTCCATCTGACGTTCAACTTGATCGGCACGATCATCTTCTTCTCCGCGCTGTTTATCACCCCGCTCCGCTCTTGGCTCATCAATTCCGTCCTCTTCGGTAAGGACGTATCCAAGATCGCGTACAGCATCGCCGTTTTCCACGCAGTTTTCAATTTAACGACGACTGCGATCCTGCTTCCTTTCGTGACTTGGATCGTGAAGCTCGTTTCCAAGATGGTCCCCGAAAAGAAATCCAAAAACGAGGACGATCAATTGCGCTTGCGCTATATTGACGAAAGGTTCCTCGTGACCTCTTCGATCGCCGTCGGCGAATGCAAGCGTGAGATCGCTTATATGGCGGAACGCGCCTTTAAGAACCTCACTCTTTCCATCGACTCCATCATCAACGTGGATCTCAGCTCAAAAGCGGATTTTGACAAACGCGAGATCAAAATCGACTTTTTGAATAAAGAGATCGCAAAGTATTTGGTCAAGCTTTCCGCCACCAGCGTTTCCGACGAAGACGAGCAAGTCATCGCAACTTACTACCACGTCATCACCGACCTTGAGCGTATCGGCGACTATGCCGAAAACATTATGGAATATACGCAGCGTTTGATCGACGATGAAAGTCGCTTCTCTCCTTCCGCCGTATCGGAGATCAAGGAAATATTCAACTGCATTTCCAATCTTTATCTTTCCTCCGTGCAGGCGTTTAACGCGCAAGACCTTAACGCTTTGATGCAAGCTGAGATCTACGAAGAAAACGTCGACACTATCAAAGATAAGCTTTCCGCCGCGCATATCGAGCGCTTGGAGAAAAACGAATGTACCGTTGAAAACGGTGCGATCTTCCTCTCTCTGTTGAACGATTTGGAGCGTATTGCCGACCACCTGTTCAATATGGCAAAATCCATCAAGGAATATACGCAAGGCATCGTCGTTCACACCGATTCTATCATCGTTAAATAATTTCTTTTTACAATAACAAAAACGCCGCAAATATCTTGCGGCGTTTTTGTTTTACGTTTCGTGCGCGATTTTATACGCGAGACATATAGGTTCCGGTACGGGTATCGACCCTGATGACGTCGCCTTCGTTGACAAACATCGGGACCTGGATCTTGTAACCGGTCTCAAGGGTAGCCGGCTTGGTACCCGCTTGCGCGGTATCGCCTCTGACGCCCGGCTCGCAAACCGTGATCAAAAGTTCAACGAAGTTAGGCGGCTCGACGGAGAAAGCCTTCTCCTTGTAGAAAGAAACCGTGACTTGAGAGTTTTCTTTGATGAAGTTCAAAGCGTCCTCGACCTGCTCGTAATTCAAAGGAAGTTGCTCGTAGGTCTCAACGTCCATGAAGTAGTAAAGCTCGCCGTC
>DMCI01000105.1 GCA_003445835.1 Clostridiales bacterium | reverse complement strand
TTTGGCGGAGAGTTAGGGATTTGAACCCTAGTTACCCTTGTGAGGTAAACACGATTTCCAATCGTGCGCCTTCGACCACTCAGCCAACTCTCCATTTTTGTATTGATGCGGCGCGCCGCAATTTTGTGCTGTCCGCGGGGGACAACTCTTGAATTATAGTATATTCGTGCGCGGATTGCAACTGAAAAACGAAAATTTGCAAAATATTTTCCCGCCAAAGCCCTTTGCGGGCAGGCGCGCGTTATGATACAATACGGTTGACGCCGCTTGGCGGAAACTCGCGGGGCGGGGAGGAAGGTCTATGGAGATCAAAATAAGAAAGTGGAAACTTGAGGACAACGTCGATTTGGCAAACAACCTCAACGACCCGGACGTTTTGAACAATTTGCGGGACGGCTTGCCGTACCCGTACACCCCAAAGGACGCGGAAGACTACATCCGCGCAATGCTTGCCGCGCCCAAAGACAAAGTCTTTGCCTTTGCCATCGCTTTGGATGGTAAAGTTATCGGCAGCATAAGCGTTTGCAGGGGTGAAAATATTCATTTTCGCAGCGCGGAGATGGGTTACTACATCGGTAAGCGGTACTGGGGCAACGGGTATGCGACGGAGGCGGTGCGCCAAACCGTGAAGTACGTCTTTGAAAACAGCGATATTTTGCGGATCTTTGCAGAGCCGTTTGCACGGAACGTCGCGTCCTGCCGCGTGCTTGAAAAGGCGGGCTTCGTTTCGGAAGGAACGCTCAGGAGCAACGCCGTAAAAAATGGAAAAGTTTTGGATATGAAAATGTACGCCGTCGTGAGGGAAAAATGATCAAAGTGTGCTTTATCTGTCACGGAAATATCTGCCGTTCCCCAATGGCGGAATACGTCTTTCAAGACCTTGTGAACAAGGCGGGGCTCGGGGATCGATTTGAAGTTACGTCCGCCGCCGTTTCGTACGAGGAGATCGGCAACGACGTTTATCCGCCGGCAAAACGCTGTCTTGCGGAACACGGCATACTCTGCCCGCATCGCGGGGCGCATCGCATCACCCCCAAAGAGGCGGAAGAATCGGACGTTTTGCTTTGTATGGATCACTCCAATTTGTACCGTTTGAAGAGCATTTCGCCCCTTGCGGAGAAGAAGGCGAGCCTCCTTGGGGAATACGGGCTTCACGGCGCGGAGATTGAGGATCCGTGGTATACGGGCGCCTTCGGACGAGTGTACGATCAGATATTCCTTTGTTGCAAAGAGCTTTTGCGCGTGCTTTGTAAGGAAGGGCAGTAGCCGCCGCCTCACCACTTTTTGCGGCGGGTTTTTTGAAAAATATTTACTATTTACGCAAAGTATGGTATAATTTTCTAATATGGAAGCAACGTCTTCAAACGGGGGCGTTTTCACGATCGTTTGTGAGTTTGATGGGAGAAGAGGATGAAGAACGGTATCATTTTTATGATCTGCATGATCGCCTGGACGGTCATTAAGTTGATCTTCAAACTCTTAGCCGTTCTCGTCAAAGTTTTGGCGTCCTTGCTTGTCTTTTTCGGGTTGTATATCCCGCTGTTTTACGGCGTTTTCGGCATCGTTCTTTTGGCAACGACGGAGTTTACCTTCGGCGGTACGGGTACCGACCAGGTTTTGTATTACGTCGGGTTCGGTCTGTGTTGCGTGGCGGCGGTCATCATCTCGGTACGCAACTTGATCGTCCGTCCGCTTTCTGCGGTGTTTGCTCCTTTTACGGAGTATCGTGAAGAGGTGCGTCGCGCTCGTCAAGGTATGAAAAAGGACGAGGAGGAAGGTGCCGGATCCCAACCTTACCGTGATCCGCGTGGGTACGATCCCCGTTACGGTCAGCAGGGCGGGTATCCTCCTTACGGGGAGCAATATTCCGATCATTACGCCGACGGTCAGCCTTACGGTGACTATCGTCCGCACGCGCCGTACTACGAGAGCCCTCGCGCTCCGTACGAAGAGCCGCCCGCTTATCGCAGGGAAGAAACCCGTCCCCAAGGCGGTTATGTGCCTTACCGTGAAGAGGACTACGGCAGAAACAGTCGTCCGTACGCCCCCATTCCCGAGCGTCCGCTCATTTATTACAGCAAACGTCGTCCCGGCGTTTTGGTCAAGGAATATTCCGACCGCTTTGAACTTTTTGAGGAAGCGGAAGGCACTCGTCGTTACATCGGTACGGAGTACAAGGACGAGTAGTATGTTTTTCAGCGGAGAGCAAAGAACGACCGTTTTAAACTATCCCGCCGCGCCAAAAGGACAGAGCAGGCGCATTTGGGAACTTGATTTTCTCCGCGGTTTCGCGATCATTTTGATGTGTATCGATCATTTGATGTACGACTTGGCGTACGTCTTTGCCGACGTGTGGAGGGCAAGAGGGGGCGCCGCTGACGCCATTGCTCGTTTTGCTTGTCATTGGTGGGCGCACGAAGGACATTGGATCGGGCGTACCCGCGACGTGGTGCAAGTGGTCGCTTTGTGCGTCTTTTTCGGATTGTGCGGCGGCAGTACCATTTTCAGCCGCGACAATCTTTCCCGCGCGATGAAGACCTTTCTTGCCGCGGCGCTGGTGACCCTCGGCACCTATTTTGCGTCGATGCTGGGCATCATTGAGGAAGAGGACATCATCACCTTCGGCGTTTTGCATATGCTTTCCTTTGCGACCGTCATCGTTACCGCGGTGTACGCGCTTACCCGCCTTGCAAAGAAGCGGGGCGACCTGGTGTTCTTCCTCGTTTCGGCGGCGCTGACCGGGATCATCTTTTTGGTGAATTATCTGATAAGCAGGGCGACGATAGAGCCCAATCGTTGGCTGATGTTTTTGCACGAGGATCTTGCGGATATCGATTGGACGGGCGGCGATTACTTCCCGCTCATCCCGTACCTCGGTTACGCCTTTGGCGGGGCGGCGGTCATCACCCTCCTGTACGGCGCGGGCAAGTCGCTGTTTCCCAAGGGGGACGGCGTTTGGAACAAGCCTTTCCGCTTTGTGGGAAGACACACCCTCGTCGTTGTCATCACGCACCAGGTCGTCAATATGCTGCTGCTTGCCGTCGTGACTGCGCTTTTTGTGGACTTCGGCAACTTTGTGATATTCGGATAAAGGCGCGCGCGATATTTATATAGGTTATCCATATTTTTTAACGTCTTGATTCTTGATAACGCTTGACAATAAAACGACCGTAATGGTATACTCAATACCGTGATCGAGGGTGGGGAGTTCTCACTTCTTCAGAAACAAATTTCAGCTTTTTGCAGGTAACACTTATGAAGATCGGTTTTGACAACGCACTGTACGTAAAAAAGCAATCCCAAGCCATTCTTGAACGTATCAACAGCTTCGGCGGCAAGTTGTATCTTGAGTTTGGCGGCAAGTTGTTCGACGACTATCACGCTTCGCGCGTTTTGCCGGGTTTTGACGTCAACGCAAAAGTCAAGTTGCTGCAAAAACTCAAGGATAAGGCGGAGCTTATCATGGCGGTCAACGCCGCTGACTTGCAAAAGAACAAGATCCGCGCCGATATGGGCATCGACTACGGTCACGACGTGATGCGTACCATCGACAACATCCGCGCGCTGGGCATCTTCGTCGGTAGCATCGTCATTACGCAATACGAGGGGCAGCCCGCTGCCGACCTCTTCAAAAAGAAGTTGGAACTCCGTGGGGAAAAGGTGTACATCCACACCCGCACCAAGGGGTATCCCACCGACGTCAACACCATCGTTTCGGACGAGGGCTACGGTCAAAACCCGTACATCGAGACCGAGCGTCCGTTGATCGTCGTCACCGCGCCCGGTCCGGGCAGCGGCAAGATGGCTACCTGCCTTTGCCAACTCTATCACGAGAGCAAGAGAGGGGTCAAAGCCGGTTACGCCAAGTTTGAAACTTTCCCGATCTGGAACATTCCTTTGAAGCATCCCGTCAACGTCGCTTACGAGGCTGCCACGGCGGACTTGAAGGACGTCAATATGATCGACCACTTCCACTTGGAAGCGTACGGCGTCAAGACGGTCAACTACAACCGCGATATCGAGGTTTTCCCCGTCGTGAAGGCGATCTTGACCCGCATCCTCGGGGAATGCAAGTATCAATCTCCCACCGATATGGGCGTGAATATGGCGGGCTTCGGCATCGTTGACGACGAAGTCGTGCAAGCAGCCGCCAAGCAAGAGATCATTCGCAGATACTATCAAACGCTTTGCTACTACAAACAAGGTCTTGCCGAGATGGACACCATCAAGAAGCTTGAGATCTTGCTCAGCGAGCTTGGGCTTTCCACCGCGGACAGAAAGGTGGTCGCTCCCGCTTTGGAAAAGGCAAAGAATTGCGGCAAACACGTCGTTTCGTTGGAGCTTCCCGACGGACAGATCGTCACCGGCAAGACGACGGACGACCTGGAGGCGGCTTCTTCCGCGCTTCTTAACGGCATCAAAGTCCTTGCGGGCATTGCCGACCCCATTAAGCTGATCGCGCCGGCGGTCATTCGCCCGATGGTTTCTTTGAAAAAGAAAACGTATAAGGAAATGCACTATCAACTCAATCCTTCCGAAGTCCTGATGGCTTTGGTTGTCAGCCAAACCAGCAACCACGCGGCGGAACTTGCCGTACAGCATTTGAAGGATTTGAAAGGTTGCGAAGCGCATTCCACTTGCATTTTGAGCGCTACGGATGAAAGACTCTTCAAGCGCCTTGGCATCAATCTTACTTGCGAACCGGAGTTCCCGGACGCAAATTTATACATGTAATCAATCGGAGGTACTTATGTCAACATCATTTCTTGAAAAAGCGTTTGATTTCGAAGCACACTTTCCCGAGATGGGGATCATTGCGATGGCCGGAGCGCAGGAGCTCGGGGAGCGCATTGACAAATATCTCGTACAATGGTATAATGAGGAAGCGGAAAAGCACGGCAAGTCTTTTGATAAAAAGACCTTTTTGATCGAACACGGCTGTTTGCGCTTCACCTCGGGTGACGCAAAAGCGCTGATCAAGGAATCCGTCCGCGGTATGGATATCTTCATCATCTGCGACGTGGGCAACTACAGCATCCGTTACAATATGTACGGGATGAGCGTGCCGATGTCTCCGGACGACCACTACGCCGATCTGAAGAGGATCATTTCCGCCATTGGCGGCAAGGCAAACTCCATCACCGTGTTGATGCCCATCCTCTACGGCGGCAGACAGCACAAGCGCAGCGCGCGTGAGTCGTTGGACTGCGCGATGATGTTGCAGGAACTCGAAGCCCTCGGCGTGACCGAGCTCATCACTTTCGATGCGCACGATCCCCGCGTGCAAAACGCAACTCCTTTGATGGGTTTTGACAACTATATGCCTTCTTATCAGATCATCAAAGCGTTGTTGAAGCGCTTTGACGACCTGCGTTTGGACAAAGATCACTTTATGATCGTCAGCCCGGACGAAGGCGCGATGAACAGAAACACTTACTATGCATCCATCCTCGGGTTGGATCTCGGTATGTTCTACAAGAGGCGTGACTACGCTCACGTCGTCAACGGCAGAAACCCGATCATCGCCCACGAGTACATCGGTGACTCTCCGATGGGGATGGACGTCTTTGTGGCGGACGACCTGATCGCCACCGGTGACAGCTTGATCAACCTTGCTTCTCACATCAAGGAGAAGGGCGCAAACCGCATCTTCCTTTCCGCAACGTTCGGTCTTTTCACCGAAGGTTTGGATAAGTTCCGCGATGCGTATCAAAAAGGTTTGTTCGACGCGGTCATCTCCACCAACTTGACCTACGTTCCCGAGGAACTCAGGCAGGAGCCCTGGTTCATCGAGGCCAATATGGCAAAATACGGCGCGTACATCATCAGCGCGACGCACCAAAAGTGCTCGGTGAGCAAGCTTTTGGACCCCCACGACAAGATCGTAGAACTCGTGGAGAAATACAGAAACAAATAAGGAGTTTTTTATGATCATTACACCGCTTGGGCATTCGTGCTTCCAATTGCAGGAAAGCACCGGTACGACGGTTATCACCGACCCCTACTCAAGTGAAATTGGCATTACTCTTCCTGCCGTCAGCGCGGACGTCGTGACCGTAAGTCATCAGCATTACGATCACAACAACGTCAAAGCCGTTTCCGGTAATCCCATGATCATCGATAAACCGGGCTATCACGACGTTAAAGGCGTGCAGATCTTCGGTTTGAACACGTATCACGACGATCACGGCGGCAAGCACAGAGGAATGAACGTGATCTTTAACATCCGTATGGACGGCGTCAACGTTTGCCATTTGGGCGACGTCGGACACGGTCCTTCCCCCATGATGATCGAAGCGATCGGGCCGGTGGACATCCTCTTGGTCCCGGTCGGCGGCAAATATACGATCGACGCGGAAGTCGCAAAAGAATACGTCGATCGTTTGATGCCAAACGTGATCATTCCCATGCATTACAAAACCGACGATATCGAGATCGATATCGAAGGACTGGATTCTTTCCTCGACTATTTTGACAAAGACGACATCGAGTACGTCTCGGACGGCAAAGTAGAGTTCGACCGTTCGGATTTCGACGACGATTACTCGATGAAAGTCATTTGTTTTGAAAAAAACTGACTTTTTAAGTCAATACTCATCCCAAAGACAAAATAGACGCGCAGAGTTCTCGGCGCGGTAATTTAGGGCGGACTTGTTCCGTCTAAAGGAGAAAAAAGCATCATATAAATAGTTTTGCAAGGTTTTTTGCAGTTTTTTTCGGAGGTTTTTATGGCAATTGCAATTGATTTGAATGAAATTACGAGAGATTATCTCGATAATATGGGCATCCATGAGATACGTACTTTTGCGCGCGAAGTAGGCGTGCCGCATCCCACATCCCTTAAAAAGCAAGAGATGATCGATTGTATTCTTGATATCCGCGACGGTAAGGCGGAGCCGCAAAAGGTACGAAAGGCGGGTCGTCCGCCCAAGGCTTCCGCATCCGCGACCTTTATCCCGCAGCAGGAAGCGCAACCGACGGAACAAAAGGAGGAACGCAAGACGGTTCCTACCTTCCGCACCTATATCCCGCAATCGCAAAAAAGACCCGTCGACACCAGACGCAGGTTCGGCGACTGGAGGGAGCAGGGCGACAAGTCCGCTTCTCTTGAACAAGGGGAGCGCGTTGAAAAGAAAGCCGCGCCCGCTACCGAAACGTTCAACGAAGGCGGCGAAGATAAAAACAGCTTGCTCGGGTGTGAAGTGCGTTCGGGTATTTTGGAGATCCTGCCCGACGGCTACGGTTTCCTTCGCGCGAACAATTTCAGAAACAGTTTTAAGGACAGCTACGTTCCCACCCAAAAGATCAAGAGAAGCGGGCTCCGTCCCGGTGATTACGTGACGGCGTATTGCCGCGCCACCGCCGAGGGCAAGCCGCCCGCAGTGGAGGCAATCATCGAAGTCAACCACAAGAGTGTGGATTACGCCTTTTCCCGTCCGAGGTTTGACGATTTGACCCCCATCTTCCCCAACGAGCGCTTGCGTTTGGAGATCCCCGGCAAGCGTAACGAACTTGCCGCAAGAGCCATTGACCTCATCGCCCCCATCGGCAAAGGTCAGCGCGCGATGGTCGTATCGCCGCCTAAGGCAGGTAAAACGACCCTTTTGAAGATGATCGCCAATTCCATTTCGGAAAATTCTCCCGAAGTGAAGTTGATGGTCTTGCTGATCGACGAGCGCCCGGAGGAAGTGACCGA
>DMCI01000100.1:5701-10825 GCA_003445835.1 Clostridiales bacterium | reverse complement strand
CCCGTCAAGGAAGACCTTTTGGCGGGCAAGGAAGTCTTTACGGCGGATACGGGGTGCGAAAACCCGCGTTGTATCTCTCAAACGGAACAGGAGCTTGCCAAACTCTTCAAAGTCGTGGATAAGGAAGCAAATATCTGCCGCTGCGTCTATTGCGAAAAGCGAAAGCACTTTTAGGCAAAAATGAAAAGGCGTCCGCAGGGGCGCCTTTTTTTAATTGTCTCCGCCGTTGATTATCGTCAAAAGATGTGATAAAATAATAGCATTAAAACGATCGAGGTAATTATGGATAGGATCAGCGCGTATGCGTATTGCGGTTTCGATCTTCCCGCCGAAGAAAGGTTTCAAAAGATCAAAGAAGCGGGGTTTCAAAAGGTGGCGGTCTGGTGTCACACCGATTTTAACACCTACAGCGGCATTTCGGAGTACGAACAATTCAAGTTTGTCCGCGAGCAAGGGCTCGAGGTCTCTTACGCGCACGCTCCTATTAAGTTTGCGCCTTATCTGATGAACAAGTACTACGGCGCCAAGGAAGCGATCAAAACCTACAAAATCTACCTCAAAGGGGCAAGAGAGCAGGGCGTCAAGATCGTGGTCGTTCACCTGCCCGAGATCACCCCTACCGTCATTGACAACGTTGCCGAGATCGCGGAATTCGCCGAAGGGCAGGGCGTGACCCTCGCGGTGGAAAATTTGACGGGGGACGCTCCGTTTGACGAGCTGTTCAAGCAGGTAAAAGGCGTTTCTTTCTGCTACGATACCTGCCACGCCTTGATGTTTGGCGACAAGGACGGAAAGATGGCGGAACGCTATATGGATCGCTTGGTCACGACGCATTTGTCCGACGGCGACGGCAAGAAAGACTGCCACTTTATGGTGGGGGACGGCGTTTACGACTTCGTTACCCTTGCCGAAAGGCTCAAAGGCGGCGGTTACAAAGGCGATTTTGTTCTGGAAGCGTTCCAATCTGCGGAATATGCGGATATTTCCGAATTTTTGCGGACGGGAAAGGAACGTTTGGAACGTATTTTCGGTTAATTCTCCGTTAAAAACGCTGTTTTTATCAAAACACCCTAAAAATCATACTTTTTACTATTGAAAAGAGGCGATTATTGTGCTATAATGACAGTAACCGTTTCCCGTTTTGGTTTTTGACTTGCGGGCACGTTACCCAGGAGGCACAATGGCAGACATCGATTATCCGGCTTTTTTGTTTCACGAAGGCACGAATCACGAGTGTTATAAGTTGTTTTGTCCCACCCCTACCGTTCGCGGCAAGGAGAAAGGTTTTCTTTTTCGCGTGTGGGCGCCAAACGCGCTTGCGGCGTCCGTCGTAGGCGATTTCAACTGTTGGGACGTTTCCGCCGATCCGATGACCAAGGGCAAGGGCGGTTTTTTCGAGGCGTTTTTGACTTCTCCCAAAATTTACGATAAGTACAAATTCGCCATCGTTCAAGCGGACGGCAAGACGGTGATGAAGGCGGATCCCTTCGCTTTACATGCGGAGACCGCGCCCGGCAACGCATCCAAGATCTACAAACTTCGCCATAAGTGGCAAGACGCCGAATATATGGCAAAGCGTGAAAAGTATTGTCCGTACACTTCCCCCGTAAACATTTACGAAGTGCACCTCGGCTCCTGGAAGCGTCACGATGACGGCAACGTATACAGTTACCGCGATCTTGCCGCGTCTTTGGTCCCGTACGTCAAGCAGATGGGGTACACGCACGTGGAATTCATGCCGGTGACGGAGTACCCCTTCGAGGGCAGTTGGGGCTATCAGGTGTCGGGGATGTTTGCCCCCACCTCGCGTTACGGCACCCCGGATGACTTTATGGCGTTGGTGGACGCCTTCCATAAGGCGGGCATCGGCGTCATCATCGACTGGGTCAGCGCGCACTTCCCCAAAGACGAGTTCGGCTTGTACAAATTCGACGGCACCTATCAATATGAGTATGCGGATGAGAAGAAGCGGGAACACAAAGAGTGGGGCACCGTGGTCTTTGATTACGCCAAGCCCGAGGTCAAAAGCTTTTTGATCTCCTCGGCAATGTTTTGGTTTGACGTTTACCACGTGGACGGCATTCGCATGGACGCCGTGGCAAGTATGCTTTACCTCGACTATGCGCGCAAGGCGGGCGAGTGGACGCCCAACGCCTTTGGCGGCAACTACAACCTCGAAGCCATCGACTTTATCAAGGAACTCAATCAAGCCGTGCTTTCCAAGTACAAGGGCGTGATGATGATCGCGGAGGAATCCACTGCCTTCCCGATGGTGACAAAACCCCCTTACGACGGCGGCTTGGGCTTCAATTTCAAGTGGAACATGGGTTGGATGAACGATACTTTGAAGTACGTCAGCGCAAACCCCTTCTTCCGCAAAGATATGCACGGTTGCATGACCTTCTCCTTGATGTATGCTTTCAGCGAGAATTACATCCTGCCGTTGTCGCACGATGAAACGGTGCACGGCAAGTGCTCCTTGATCGGCAAGATGGCGGGCGATTACGAAGAGAAGTTCAAGAGTCTCAAGACTTATTTCGGCTATATGATCGCGCACCCCGGCAAAAAACTCTTGTTTATGGGCGGGGAATTCGCGCAGTTTATCGAATGGAACTACAAACAGGGCTTGGATTGGCTTCTGCTTGACTATCCCGCGCATAAGAATATGCAGACCTACGTGCGCGACCTCAACCGTTTTTACAAGGAGGAAGCGGCGTTTTTCGACAACGATACTTCGCCCGAAAGCTTCCGTTGGACGGTGGTGGACGACAACACGCAAAACATCTTCGCTTTCCAAAGGATCTCCAAAGAGGGCGACCGCGTTTTGTGCGTTTTCAATATGTCGCCCGTCACGCGCAAGGGCTACTGCATCGGCGTGCCCGAAAAAGGTTCCTACAAAGCGGTCTTTGACAGCGAGAGCAAAAAGTACGGCGGCACTCGCGGCGCTTTCCGCAAAAGCGCGGGGAAGGGCGCCTATCACGGCGAGCCGTATCACTTAACGTTGGACATTCCCGCGTACAGCGCGGTCTATTTTAAAAAATCTTCACCCAAAAAGGAGGGAAAAGAATGAAGTCAAGGAACAAGAAAGAGTGCGTGGCGATGTTGCTTGCCGGCGGGCAGGGGACGCGCCTCGGCGTGCTTACGCACGACGTGGCAAAACCCGCCGTGCCGTTTGGCGGCAAATACCGCATCATCGACTTCCCGCTGTCAAACTGCGTCAATTCCGGTATCGATACGATCGGCGTTTTGACCCAGTATCAGCCGTTTGAACTCAACCAATACATCGGCAACGGTCAGCCGTGGGACTTGGACAGGCTGTCCGGCGGCGCGTACGTTCTTCCGCCTTACGTCAAAGGTAAGGAAGGCGAGTGGTACAAAGGCACCGCAAACGCCATTTATCAAAACATCAACTTCGTCGATCGTTTCAATCCCGAGTATGTCGTGGTGCTTTCGGGCGACCACATTTACAAGATGGATTACGACAAGATGCTCACCGCCCATAAGGAAAAGGGCGCGGATTGCACGATCGCGGTCATCAACGTTTCCATTGAGGAAGCAAGCCGCTTCGGCATTATGAACACCGACGGCGACGACCGCATCTTCGAGTTTGAGGAGAAGCCCAAAAAGCCCAAGAGCACCAACGCGTCGATGGGTATTTACGTTTTTACGTGGAGCGTTCTTCGTCAATACTTGATCGACGACGAGGCGGATCCCAACTCACAAAACGACTTTGGCAAAAACGTGATCCCCAAAATGCTCGCGGATGGCAAAAAACTTTACGCTTACCGCTTTAAGGGCTATTGGAAGGACGTTGGTACGATCTCCAGTTTGTGGGAAGCAAATATGGATCTTTTGGATCCCAAAAGCGGGCTTCAGCTCAACGATCCCACTTGGAAGATCTACGCGCGTAACAGCGCCGAGCCGCCGCACTTTGCCGCCGGCTCCGCCGAGATATCCAACAGCATCGTTTCCGAGGGCGCTATGGTCCTCGGCAGCGTGAAGAGAAGCGTCGTTTCGCACAGCGCCTACATCGGGCTGGGCGCGTCCATTGAGGACAGCGTCATCCTCCCGGGTGCCGTCATCAAAGCGGGCGCCGTCGTGCGTCACGCCATCGTCGCGGAAGGCGCGGTGGTAGGCGAAGGCGCCAAGATCGGCGAAACGCAAAAAGCGCCGATAAACGGCGAATGGCAGATCGCGGTCGTCGGGCCGGGCGCAAAGATCGCGCCGTCCATGACGGTTGCACCTGCCGAAATGGTCAAGGAGGGCAAGTAAAATGAACGGCGTAATGGGCGTAATATTCGCAAGCGATAACGAAAACAAACTCAACGAACTCACGATCCACAGGACCACGGCGTCCCTTCCGTTCTGCGGCAGGTACAGGCTGATCGACTTCGCGCTTTCCAACTTTGTCAACAGCGGCATCACGCAGATCGGCATCGTTACCAGAAGCAACTACAGCTCTTTGATGGATCACATCCGCATGGGTCGTGACTGGGACCTCAACCGTAAAAACGGCGGTCTTTCGGTCTTCCCTCCCTTCGTTTTGAACTCTTCGAGGGAAATGTACAAAGGCAAGATCGAGGCGATCTATTCCATCCAAGGCTTCATCCGTCGTTCCCCCGAGGAATACGTGCTTTTGTCCAACAGCAACATCGCGATGAACATCGACTTTGATGAAGTGATGGCGGCGCACCTTGCCGCAAAAGCGGACGTCACGATGCTGGTGCATCGCGCCAAACCCACCACAAGTCGTCGCTTGATCGTGGAGTCGGAAAAGAACGAGGTCAAAGACCTCTACTTCTCCATCACCCCCACGTCGGAGGAAAAGGACCTCGGTCTTAACGTATATCTGATCAAAAAGGATCTTCTGCTCTCTTTGGTGGAACACGAGTACGCTCGCGGACACGTGGACTTTGAAAAGGATATTCTGATGAAGCAACTCGGTTCCATCCGCATCAATTCCTTCCTCGTTAAGAGCCACGCGGCGATCGTGGACGACGTTCGCACTTACTACAACGAAAGCATGAAGGTTTTGGATCCCGCCATCCGCGAAGACCTTTTCTACGGCGACAGCATAATATACACAAAGGTCAAAGACAGCGTGCCTACCATTTACAAGGAGAA
>DMCI01000100.1:0-5565 GCA_003445835.1 Clostridiales bacterium | reverse complement strand
AAAGTGGAGAAGGGTGCGGAAGTCCGCAATTCCATCGTTATGGAAGACGGCAAAATTATGGAAAACAGTTCGGTATGCTACGCCATTACCGATAAAAACGTTACCGTGACCAAAGGAAGGACGATCAGCGGATACGAAAGCTATCCCGTCGTCATCGTCAAGGACAAGACGGTTTAAAGGAGTAAGGTATGAATACGAAAATCAAAAAAAGAAACGCAAAAACAAAGGGTAAGCCGCGTCAGCCGCGGCAGAAACAAAGCGTCCTCTTCGTTGCTGCGGAGGCGGCGCCTTTTATCCGTACCGGCGGGCTCGGCGACGTGGCGGGAGCTCTTCCCAAAGCGCTTGCCAAAGCGGGCGTGGACGTCAGAGTGGTCATCCCTCTCTATTCGGACATCCCCGACAAACTTCGTCAAACGCTCAACTTCGTTACCTACACCTACGTTCCGCTTTCCTGGCGTAACCAGTATTGCGGCGTGTACGAAGGGGAAGCAAACGGCGTGAAGTATTACTTCATCGACAACGAGTATTACTTCAAGCGCGGCGGCTTGTACGGTCACTACGACGACGGCGAGAGGTTCGCCTTCTTCTCCAAGGCGGTTTTGGAAATGTTGATGCTCATCGATTTCCGTCCCTCCGTCATCCATTGCAACGATTGGCAGACCGCTTTGGTTCCCGTCTTCCTCGATTGCTTCTATCGCGGCAATTCGATCTACGCCGGCATCAAAACGATCTACAGCATTCATAACATCGAGTTCCAAGGGCAGTACGATTCCTGCGTGATCGGCGATGTTTTGGGTATCCCCGATTCCCGCCGTCAGCTTTTGGAATATGCGGGTTGCTGCAACTATATGAAGGGCGGCATCGAGTGCGCCGACAGGGTCACCACCGTCAGCCCCACTTATGCGGGTGAGATCATGGACAGCTACTTTGCTTACGGTTTGGAGGATATCCTCAGAAAGCGCAGTTACAAGATCTCCGGCATTTTGAACGGCATCGACACCACAGAGTACGATCCGATGACGGACAAGGCGCTCTTTGCCAATTACGGCGTCAAGGATATGAGCGGCAAGGCGGTCAACAAAGAGGGTATGCTTCGCATGATATCGTTGCAGTACGTGCCGGGTCGCCCGGTGATCTCCATGATCTCCCGTCTGACCTCGCAAAAAGGTTTGGATCTCGTTTTGGACGTCGCGGAAGAACTGCTTGCCGCCGACGTGCAACTGGTCGTCCTCGGTATGGGCGACTGGAAGTACGAGACCCGTTTCAAGGATCTGGAGCATCGCTACGGCAACAAGCTTCGCGTGATCATCAACTTCAGCAAGGATCTTGCCAGCAAGCTTTACGCCGCGTCGGATATCTTCCTGATGCCCAGCAAGTTTGAGCCCTGCGGCTTGTCGCAAATGATCGCGATGCGCTACGGCTCGGTGCCCGTCGTCAGGGAAACGGGCGGTTTGAAGGATACCGTCCCCGCCTTTAACCCCGTCACCAAAGAGGGCGTGGGCTATACGTTCAAGACCTTCAACGCGCAGGATATGCTCGGTGCGATCTGGCGCGCGGTGGACACTTACTACAACCGCAAGGACGACTGGGCTACCGTCGTCAAAAACGGCATGACCCGCGATTTCAGCTGGTCGGCGTCGGCAAAGAATTATGCGGATCTTTACAAATCCCTCAAATAATCAACGGCAGGAGAGTAGACACAAAAAAATGAAAAACATAACGGTACCGGAACTGAAAAAATTGATCGAAGATCAAGTATCGCGTCAGCAAGGCATCCTTGCCAAGGACGCGACCAAATCGCAAATGTACGAGGCGGTCTGCATGGTGGTAAGAAACATTCTTACCCGTGAACGCGTCGAGTTCAAGCGCAAGATCCACCAAGGCAAATACAAGCAGGTCTTTTATATGTCGATGGAGTTTCTCCCCGGCAGATCTCTTAAAAATCACCTGTTCAACATCGGCTTGACCGAAAAGATGACTTCGGCGTTGAAGCAACTGGGCTACGACCTTGAGGAGATCGAGGAGATCGAGCCGGACGCAGGTCTCGGCAACGGCGGTCTCGGCAGACTTGCTTCCGCTTATATGGATGCGCTCACGTCCGAAGGCTATCCCGCTTGCGGCTTCTCCATCAAGTACGATTACGGCATTTTCCAACAAAAGATCGTGGACGGTTGGCAGGTGGAAATGCCCGACCGTTGGCTTGAAAAGGGCGACGTATGGCTCGCGCCCCGTCCCGAGGAGACCTTTGAGGTGCACTTCGGCGGCAGGGTGGAAGAGCATTGGGAGGACGGCAAACTCAAGGTGGAACTCAAAAACTACACCCCCATCCTCGCGCTTGCCTACGATATGCACATTTCGGGCTACGATACCGACGCGGTCAACCGCATCCGTTTGTGGAGCGCAAAGTCCCCGATGGATTTCGATATGCACTTGTTCAATCAGGGCGAGTATTTGAAGGCGTCCGAAAACAAGGCGCTTGCCGAGTCCATCTCCAAGGTCTTGTACCCCGCGGATAACAACGTGGAAGGCAAGATGCTTCGCTTGAAGCAACAATACTTCTTCGTTTCCGCTTCGGTGCAGTCCATCATTCGCAACCATCTGCGCTACAATCCCTCGCTGGACAACCTTGCGGATCTCGTTGCCATCCACATCAACGATACGCACCCGACGTTGGTCATTCCGGAACTCATGCGCATTTTGATCGACGAACACGGCTACGGCTGGGAGCAGGCGTGGGATATCGTCCGAAACGTCATTTCCTACACCAACCACACCGTTATGGCGGAAGCGCTTGAAAAGTGGCCGCAAAACCTTGTGGAACAGCAGTTACCGCGTATTTATCAGTTGATCGTGGAGATGAACAGGCGTTACTGCATCGACCTTTGGGAAGCCTTCCCCAACGACTGGGATAAGGTCAGCAAAGCGGCGATCATGGCGTACGGGGAGATCCGTATGGCAAACCTTTGCTTGTACGCTTCACACACCATCAACGGCGTTTCCGCGTTGCACAGCGACATTTTGAAGAAGGACGTCTTCAACGATATTTACAAGCTGACCCCGGCGCGCTTTACCAACGTCACCAACGGCATCACGCACCGCCGTTGGCTTGCCGAGGCAAACCCGTTGCTTTCGGACTATATCAAAGAGTTGATCGGCGACGGCTTCATCAAGACGGCGGATCTTTCCGGTCTTATGAAGTATGCGGACGACAAGACCGTCAAACAAAAGTTTGCCGAGATCAAGCACAAAAACAAGGAGCGTTTGGCTAAGTACATTTACGACAACAACGGCGTAAGCGTGGATACCAACAGTATCTTCGACGTGCAGGTCAAGAGGCTGCACGAGTACAAGAGGCAGCTGCTCAACGCCCTTCACATCCTTGACCTCTATTGCGACCTCAAGGAGAACCCCAATATGGAGTTCACGCCGCGCACCTTCATTTTCAGCGCCAAAGCGGCATCCAGCTACTACGTCGCAAAACTCATCATTCGTTTGATCTACACGATGGGCAACGTGATCAACAACGATCCCGACGTCCGCGGCAGGATCAAGGTGGTCTTCCTCGAAAACTATCGCGTTTCTTTGGCGGAACTCATTATGCCCGCGTCCGAAGTCAGCGAGCAGATCAGCGTTGCGGGTAAGGAAGCTTCCGGTACCGGCAATATGAAGTTTATGATCAACGGCGCGGTGACCATCGGTACGATGGACGGCGCCAACGTGGAGATCTTCGAGCGCGTCGGCAAGGACAACATCTTCATCTTCGGTCTCAGCAGCGATCAGGTGTACAGCATGTATCAAGGCGGCTACGAGCCCACGCAATACTACCGCAACAATTATCGCATCCGTCGCGTGATCGATATGCTTCGCAACGGCATCGGCGGCGTCAGCTTCAAGGAGCTTGCCGACCTGCTTACCATCGGTCGCGGCGGTATGGCTGATCCGTATATGGTGCTTGCGGACTTTGACAGTTACGCCGACGCGCACAAGCGCTTGGAAAAGGCGTACAACGATCCGATGGATTGGAACAAAAAGAGTCTTATCAACGTCGCGCAATCCGGCTTCTTTGCGGCGGATAGGGCGGTCAAGGAGTACGGCGACAGGATCTGGCATTTGCGTCCGGTGGATTTTTCAAAATAAGGTAGGCAACTTTGTACAAATACAATTCTCGCATACACAAGACGCCGTTTGGGGCGGTTCGTGCGGGGGAGAAGATCAAGATCGTCTTCCCCGTAACGCACTCCGTATGGGTTGAAAACGTCAAAATCATCGTCAGGAAAGGGGAGACCCAATGGGATCGCCTCCTTTCTTTTTGCGGTGACGACGGATCGGTGACTTATTTTTGCACCGAATTCACCTTGGACGAATGGGGCGTCTACTACTATCGCTTTGAAGTGACGGCGGTTGGCGGCGGCTTGGACCGCGTCGGCGCGGGAGAAAACGGCGACGCCATCATCGGGGACGACCTGCCCGAATGGCAGATCACCGTCTACGCAAAAGACTTCGTCGTCCCCAAGACCATTGAAGGCGGGGTGATCTACCACATCTTTGCGGATCGTTTTGCGCGCGAGGATTCCCCCGTACAGCCGCGTTACGGCTACTTGAAGCCGTGGGACGCGCCCGTCACCGTAAAAGACCCCGACGGCGCGTATCGCGCCAACGATTTTTACGGCGGCAATTTTAAGGGCATCACGTCAAAACTGGATTATCTTGCCTCTCTCGGCGTGACGGAAATTTATCTTTCTCCCATTTTCGAGGCAAGTTCCAACCACCGCTACGATACGGGCGATTATTTAAAGATCGACCCGCTTCTCGGCACGGAAGAAGATTTTAAGCAATTGATCGCCAAGGCAAAGGAGAAGGGCATCGGCGTCATTTTGGACGGCGTGTTCAACCACTCGGGCTCGGACAGCCGCTACTTCAACCAGTTGGGACATTACGACAGCCTCGGCGCCTACCAAAGTTGGGATTCTCCCTATCACGATTGGTACTACTTTGACCGCTTCCCCGACGAGTACAAAAGTTGGTGGGGCTGCAAAGTCGTGCCTACCTTGAACAAAAGCGCCGCGGGGTACCGCGACTTGTTGTTCCGCGAGGGCGGCGTCATCGACAAGTGGACGGGATGTGGCATCGACGGATGGCGCTTGGACGTGGTGGATGAACTCCCCACCGATTTCGTCGACCTTCTTCGCGGGGCGATCAAAAAGGCAAATAAGGACGCCGTCGTGATCGGGGAAGTGTGGGAGGACGCAAGCACCAAAGTCAGCTATGGCACCCTGCGCCCCTATCTTACCAAAGGGGAACTGGACGGGGTGATGAATTACCCCTTTAAGGAAGCCATCCTCTCCTTTTGCATGTACGGCGGGGCAAGGGCTTTTGGCACCAAGGTCATGCGCATTTACGAAAACTACCCGCAGGACGTCTTAAACAGCTCAATGACCTTGATCGGCACGCACGATACCGTCCGCGCCATCACCGCGCTTTCGGGCGAGGACGTCAGATATACCACCAAGGAACAGCGCCTGCAAATGAAGTTGACGGGTGACGCGTACGAACTTGCCAAGCGCC
>DMCI01000034.1 GCA_003445835.1 Clostridiales bacterium | reverse complement strand
ACCAAGGGCGACAATGCGGCGCGTTACCCCATCAACGTGACGGACGACGGCTACAACGTCCGCTTGGACGACGTTATCTGCACCTGGAAAGAGGGCGATACGCAATGGCACGGCTTCGGCAGCTTCCTCGGCTTTTTGCAAAGCAGAGTGGGCTTTTTGTGCATCGTGGTGATCCCGCTTATTGCGCTGTTTATTTTTGAGATCGTGCGCTTCGTTATGATGATCGTAAAAGTTAAAGGAAAGGACAAAAAGACCATCTCCGACGAAGAGAAAGAAGAGATTCGCCGTCAGGCGATCGAGGAATATCGTCGTTCTTTGGAAGGTACTTCCGAGAAGGCGGAGGAGGCGCAAACAAATGCACCCGCCGATGACGATACCTCCGGTGACGGGCAAGCATAATCCCAAGTATCCAAAACGTAGTTTTTTTCCGTACGACCTTGCCTACAAAGGCAAAGGGGGGCTTTCGGCAACCGCCATCAAGCATGCGTCTGCCTCTTTAAGGATGTGTTATGGTTTATTTTGACAACTTCAGAAATTGGTTTTTGATGTTTATGAAGCAAATGCTCGGAGGCATTTGGCAGGGCATCTCAAACGTTTTTCTGGGAATCGGACAAGTTTTCAATTTCGGCGTGTATGCCAGGCAGCTTGCAGGGCAGGACTTCGGTTGGGCGTGGATATTGGTCATCCTCGTTCTTCTCTTAGCTATTGCCATTTGGGGCTCCTTGATCTTTTTGATCATTTTGGGCATCCGTAAGTACATACGTTTCCGCCGCAGTTTGGTGGGTAAGGAAGACCTTCTTGAGGAGATCGCCGAGCTTCACCGCGACGTCATCCGTTTGACCGCCGAAAAAGAGAAAATTATGAGTCTGAAAGTTTCTTCCGCAGGCTTCAGTATGGAGGAACTGCAGGAGGCTATCCGCACTGCCGAAGGGCTGCCCGCGCCGACCATGGAGGCGCAAGAGGGCGAAGAGGGAGCCGCTTCGGAGGAGGAGACCGGGAAGCGCTTTGCGCGTCTTTCCGCCGTGGACGACAAGTACGCTTACTACGAGCCGCCCGCATACAACGATACCATGGACTTAAAGCAGCTTTGCGACGATATCCGCAACTTTGCTTGTTTTAATTCTTCCTTATTTTACGAAATCAAGACGATCCGCTTGATGATCGCGGGGCTTTCCTGCACCAAGCTCATCGTATTACAAGGTATTTCCGGTACCGGTAAAACCTCGCTTCCCTACACCTTGGGCAAGTACTTCTTAAACGACGCCACCATCGCGTCGGTACAGCCCTCCTGGCGTGAAAGAAGCGAACTTTTCGGGTACTTTAACGAATTTACCAAAAAATTCAACGAGACCGAAGTTTTGAAGAGGATCTACGAATCCTCCTACAACGACGACGTCAACATCATCGTCCTTGACGAAATGAACATCGCGCGTATCGAGTACTACTTTGCGGAAATGCTTTCCATCTTGGAAATGCCCAACCCCGCCGAGTGGAAGATCGAGCTTGTGCCTTCCCGTTGGGAAGACGACCCCGTGCGTTTGGAGGACGGCAAGTTGACCATCCCGCAAAACGTGTGGTACATCGGTACGGCAAACAACGACGACTCCACCTTTGCCGTGTCGGATAAGGTGTACGACCGTGCCGTGGTCATCAACCTTGACAGCAAGGGTATGCCCTTTACGGCGCCCCCGACCGAGGCAAAGCGGGTCAGCTACTCCTACATCGACTCTTTGTACCAAAAGGCGGTGGCGGAGCATCCCATCCAGGATTCCGTCTTGGATAAGATCGGCAAGCTGGACCTCTACGTCATCGACCGTTTCCGCGTTGCCTTCGGTAACCGTATTATGAAGCAAATGAAGGTGTTCGTGCCCGTGTACGTCGCTTGCGGCGGCACCGAGCTCGAAGCCATCGACTATATGCTCGCTACCAAGGTGTTCCGCAAATTCGACGCGTTGAACCTTTCCTTGATCCGCGGCGAGATCCGCGGTCTCATCATGCTTTTGGATTCCTTGTTCGGCAAGGACGTGATGAAGGAGAGCATCGCCTATTTGAGGCGTTTGCAAAAGTCCTGAGTTTGACCTATGGAAGAAGTAAAGCCGCTTACCGCACCCGAAACCAATTCGGATGCCGCCCAAACCCCCAAAGCGGAGTGGGTAGCCAAACTTCGTTATACGAAGTCCTTTTTGGCAAAGGTCTATCTTTCTTCCAAGCAACTTAAGGAAATGTACTGCTCTCTTTTTAACGCGCTCGCGTCGTACGAGGGCGTCACCACCAAGACCGCTTTTTCCTGCGTCACTTTCAGCGTAAAACGTAAGCCCCTTGCAATGATCACCCTGACGGGTAAATCGTTGAATCTTTTTGTTGCGTTGGAGCCTTCCCGCCACGACGTGGGGCGTTACCGCCTGACTGACGTCAGCACCAAAAAGCGTTTTGCCCGCGTGCCGGCAAAGTACCGCGTAAAGTCGCAAGGCGGCTTGCGCTTTGCCCTCCGCGTCATTGAAGAAGCGGCGGCGGAAGCGGGGCTCAAAAAGAAGACGGAAGTCTTGCCGCCCGTTACGGTAAAAGACTTTCCGACCCAATCCATCAGGGAACTTATTTCCCGCGGGTTGATCCGCACGATGGGGGGCGACCGTCGTCCCGTCCGCGTGGCGAAAGAGGTTTCCATTTACGTGGAAAAGGAAGCCCCGAGGGAAGAGGTGGAAGACGACGTCTACAGCGACACCGTTTCGACGGAAAACGCGCTGACCGATCGCCACGAGGAGTACGACAGCTTACTCTCCTCTTTTGAGGGCGAGGGCTCGGTGCGCTTCGTCAGACAAAAGGTCATCCGTTCGGTGGATGAAAGTTGGGTAAAAGCGGTGGAAGATTGTTTGCCCGCCTTGGACGAGGTGACGAGGAACCCTTCGCACTTTATCGAGGAGACGGAAGA
>DMCI01000012.1 GCA_003445835.1 Clostridiales bacterium | reverse complement strand
CGCGGGATAAAGGTACGCGGACGCGCCGCTCCTTGCGCCGCTCCGCTTGAAGTCTTGACGTTTGCTTCGGGGGCAGCGGGCTTGGTCTCCTCAGGCTGCTGAGCCTTGGGCGCCAAGATCTCCTGCGCGGTGGGCGTATACGGATTGGCGGACTTTCTGGGCGCGGTAGGCGCAAAGCTTGCCGCAGCAGCCGCCTTGTTTTCCTCTTCCAGTTTCTTGAGTCGCTCCTTGCGCTCCTTCTTCTCTTGCTCCTGACGGACTTTTTCCGCAATCTTTCTTGCTTTTTCTTCCGCTTTACGCTGCTTTTTGAGTTCGCGCCTCTCCTTGGCGGTCGTAGCTATATTCTCGCGCTCTTCTGCCGTAAGCTCTCTGGGCGCCGCCTTTGTTTCCGCCGGTGCGGAAGGCTCCGTTCCTACGTCCAAACTGTCGATAAAACTCCAATCGTCCTCCGCCTCTTCCACTGCCTCTTCTTCGCTGCCGACGGCGCCTTCTGCGGGAGTTTCTTCGGGTGCGGCTTCTTCTGCGGGAGCTTCTTCCTTCGGCTCGGCTTCGGGCACAAAGTCAAAGACGACTTCTTCGGCATCCTGTCCGAGTTCGGTATAACCGTAATCGCCTACTTCGGGCGTGGGCGCGACGGCTTCCGCCTTCTCCTTTTCGAGTTCTTCCGGAGTACTGGGCTCGTTCAAGATCTTATTGACCTCTTCTTTTCCGTAGGTCAAAACGTTGATATCTTCCGCCTGCATCGCCTCTTCGCGCTCTTGCTCGGTCACGGCAACGTTATCGAAGTTGATAAGTTGCGCCAACTCTTCCATATCGATGATCGCTTGCTTTTGCTGCGCTTCCATATCGGAATAGTGGGTGGCGATGAGTTGTTGCATCGTGTTTTCCTGATCGCGGCGCATTTCCTCGATCTTGCGGATCTCCTTCTTACGCAGCAGGAGCAAGGCTTCGCCTTCGATCGGCGCGATGTAGGTCATAGCCTTCTCTCTCTCAAGCTGCTCCGCAAGGAGTTGACGCTCGGTTGCCATTCTCTCTTCTTCGGAACGTTGAATGGCTTCCAACCTTTCCTTTTCGGCGGCAAGACGCTTTTCCATCTCCGCCTCTTCTTGACACAAACGCAAACGCATCAAGCGCTCTTCCGCACGCACGATCCTGTCGTGCATCTCGCGCTTTTCTTTGCGGATGCGCTCCGCTTCTTCCTTTTGCGCTTGCTTTGCCGCCTTTTCCGCTTCCTTTTGGGCGCGGATGCGCTCCTTTTCCTCCTGCTTGCGACGGATCTCCGCCTCTTTGGCGTCCTTCTTTGCCTGCCTGAGGGCTTCCAACTTAAGCTCTTCTTCTTCCTTCAGTTGTTGCTTCAGAAGCGCTTTTTGTCTTGCGCTGTCCTCTTTTGCCGTGTTGATCTTGTACTGACGGATCACGCGGTCAAGAGCGGCGTTCATCTTTCTGAGATCGTCCTGCGGGACTTCGCGCTCACCGGGAACGGTGGTGTACAACCTGCGGATCTCGTGCAGATCCATATGCAATTGCGGGAAGTCGTCGGGCACGAAGTCGTCGATATTTTTGGTCAAATACTCGTTTTCGACGTTCTTTTGCTTTTCAAGCTCCTTCTCCTCGACCAAACCGCCTTCCGAACGCGCCGCCATCGATTCGATAACGAGGGTGTTGAGGTAGATAAGGTCGCGGTACTTTTCCGCCACAGAGGGAGCAAGATCTCTGGTTTCGGTGACGGTTTCCACCTCGAAACCGACCTTGTTGTACGACTCGATAAACTGCCACAAAACGAGGGCCTTTTTGAAGTTGGGGTCCTTCAAGATGACGTTCGTACGCGTGATAGGCGGGCGCACCAGCGCGCAGCTGACCATTTCCTTTGCGAAGGGGCTGCCGAGGAAGCTGCTGACGATGCTGTTGATACGCTCGACACGCTCCAGCAAGGAGTGGTTCTCCTCGGTACCGACGACGCTCTCGACCGGCATATTTGCCGTCGTGGACATCGTGTAAGTAATGTTGCTGTCTTTATCCAGTCCGAAGTCACTGGTGACGTTGACGACGATCTGATCGCTGTTGGCGCTTGCCTGCTTGATAAGATTGTATCTTCTGCCGATAAAGTCCTTGGTCTTTAAGAGCAAGGTGTAAATGAAACGGTTTTCGTAGATCTCGTAGCTTTCTTCCTTGGACGTATTGAGGATCTTGCTTGGGATGACCATGCCGTCTTTGGTAACGGAAGAAATAAAGTTGGTGTGCTGAGCCAAGTGCTTAACGGACTCAACGGAAATGGAACGCGCAAGAGAAATGTCGACGATATCTTCTTCGACCACGATGAACTTACGCGGGTTACGAACGATGGTATCCAGCGCAACGATACAATCCTCAAGGGTGTCGATCCAGCTTTCGTCGAAGATCTGCTTTTGGAAACGCTGAGAGATCTGGAAGCTGTTCTTTCCCTGTTGGATCTGATCGGAAAAATCAGTATAAAAGTCCTCCTGCTTGAGGAGTGTACTCAAATAATATAAATATTCGTCGTACTTTTTTTTGTCTGCCATTCCTTATCGGTCCCTTATTAGAAGAGTTTCTTCAACCTCTCGAGGTATTCTTTACATTCCGTCATATTCTCCTCGCCGAAGTGATCGGAGAGGTATTGGATATAGTCGTCGACCTCGTCGCGGATGTAGGCGAGGTTCAAGGACTCGAACTTACGAAGGATCTTGTTACAGAGAACGTAGTCCAAGCCGTCGATCTCGGTACCGCCGCAAGCGACGTACACCGGGACGAATTCACGAAGCTGCTTAACGATACGGTTACCAAACGCCAAGCGGAAGTGCTCGATCACGTAGTCGTCCATCTCTTCGAATTTTTTGAGGTTTTCATCGCTGACCTTATGTTCTTCCTGCGCCTTCTTGAACAGCTCTTCGAGGTACTTGTAGGAAAGCGGCATCATATCGGTAAGCGGCGCGTCAAACGGTTTTGCCTTGCTGTTGATGTTGATCGGCATACCACGGTCGTAAACCTTATCGGAAATAGCGAACGTCGAGTCATCGTTGTTTGCCGTGCCGACGAACCACATGTTTTCGGGCAGGCGGAAACGACCTTTTTCAACGTGTTTCGGGTCGGAAGGCCATCCGCTCGGGACAAGGTCGACGATCCACTGGTCGCGGCTCGGCATTTCAAGAATGGAGAGCATTTCCGCGAAATAGTACTCGACACGTGCGATGTTCATTTCGTCGAGGACGGTCAAATACACATCTTCGTTGTAGGTGGCGTCGTACATCGCCTTCAAAACTTCGGTTTCGTTGAACCTCTTGGTAAATTCGTTGAAGTATCCGAAAATTTCGGTTCTATCACGCCAGGACGGCTGCACGGATGCGATGGTCGTCGGGTTGTCGATAAAGTGACCGATACATTCGGGAAGTGAGGTTTTACCTGTACCGGAAATACCTTGCAGGATGATCAAGCGAGTCGTTGCCAAACTTGCGAAGAACAAACGAATGATCTTGGGTTCGTAATAAAGTTTACGCCAAGGTCTTTGCGGGTTGTTTGCCGCGTAGTTACGGAAGGTATCGCAGATCTCCTCAAGAGTGACCGTCTTATTGAATTCGGTGTGACGCTGCGAACCTTCTTCCGCATAGGTCATATCAACTTCGGTAAGTTTGTAGAAACGGCTTTCGCCCTCTTTCTTTGCGCTGGAGGTATCCTCCCCTTCGTTTCCTTCCAAAACGTCATACCCTTGATAACCGATCTTAAGACCGAGGATACGATCTTTTTCCTTGGTGAGTTTTACGATCTGTCCTTTGAGGTTGCCTATCTCGTCGACCAAGTCTTGGTTGAGCACGCGGCTACCGAAGAGCCTTTTGAAGAACCTGACCAAGAAGTAGAAGCCGACGATCAACACGGCAAGAAGCGCAAGCATGACCAAAGCGACGATCGCCCACGCGCCGATCCATTGACCGGAGGTCATCTGACTCATTCCCTGATATCTTTCAACGACTTCGATATACTGATCTACCGCAAACAGCTGACGGAACGCTCCGAACAAACCGCCGTAATAGGTCTTACCGCTTATGCCGCTCGGCTGCGTATACAGCAGTCCGAGGAAGCCGAAGAAGAATACCTGTAAAAAATCTTTTATAAACTCCGTAAACATACCCAGTACCTTTCCTTTCCCTTTTTCGTGGAAGGGACGAGCCCTTCGCCGATGGTTTCACGCGCCGAAACTTTACTTCGCATCTCCTTTATCTTCCGGGTTACCGGCGGCAGACGCCGCGGTAGCCTGATTTCTCAAATATTCCTCGATCGCCCTGCGCTTGATTTCCTCTTCGTCAATGGAAGCAAGCGCCGCTTGTTTTGCGCTCTCCGCCGCCGCCGCTCTCGCCTTTTTCATCTTGCCTTCGACGACGATCTGTGCCACAAGGTAGATGTTGTAGATCAACAGCAAGCCCAGAGGGATGATGATCACGAAAATGAAGTGATATCCGTCGCGGATCCAAGTAAGCGCCGCGCCAAGCCCGTTGATATGGAAGGCATACACCGCAAGGATGTCGCCGGGAAGCTTGAGCGCTTCGTCGGGGAGCGCGTTGGCGTCGCCCTTGGTCTTGTACTTATAGACGCTTTCGTCGATCTGCACGACCTCGACGATCCTGTGGGTCACGAGCATCATTTCGTTGGTCTCTTCGTTGCGCTGCGTAAAGGTGACGATCTCGCCGACTTTCAGATTTTCGCCGTGGTTTTTGGGCGTCGTGGCGACCACGAGCGCACCGGGCGCAAAGCTATCCTTTTCGTTGCCGTCCATTGATCCGGTCAAGACGGGGAGAAGTTTGATGCCCACCGGCGATACCTTCTCCTGCGAATTGGGGTTCAAAATGACCACCAAGCAGATGACGATTGACAACACGACCAACGCGATCTGCAACCCAAGGAAAACGCCGTTTAGTATCCTTTTCTTTTTGCTGACGGGCTTCCCTTCTTCCGTCGTGGAGCCTTCCGCTTGCGGCGCCGCCTGCTTGGGCGATTCTTCCGCTGCGGGAGAGACCGCTTCTTCGGCGGGGGCTGCCTCTTCCTGTTGTTCAGATTTCAAAAGCTCTTTATCTTCCATTTGGTTTCTCCCTTATCAGTTGGTAGAGAATTCGACGGAAAGTTTTACTTGTCCGCCCAAGATTGCATCTACGCATTGCGGGTCTTGGCCTTCCAGCCAAATAATAACGGTATATTTGACGATCTGCCCCACTTCAAGCGGATACAGTTCGCTGTTCATAACGTAACCGTTGCCGAGGAAGGGCTTTGCCAGCCACACGCCCTCCTCGTCAAAGTCATTAGGATCAAATGAAAAATTTTTATAGTCCAACATCGGTTGCGGCTTATAAGCAAGCATCGCGCCGCCGGGGGGTACGACTTCTTCTCTGACGGGATCCCCGTTTTCATCCGTGACGGTCTTGCCATGATTGTCCGACTGCGGCGCGGCATATACCGAAACCACGCCGTGGTCCTCGTCGTCAGGGGGCTCGATATCTTTGATGACCATAACGCGGATGGCTTTTTCCATCCCCTTCATCGTACGACCGAGGGTTATGATCTCACGGTAGGAGATCGGCTCGTTACTGGTGTTTTTCAAATAAAAACTCGTCGCGATAAAGTACTCTTTTGACCCTTCGCCGTCATAGGCGCCGTTGGTGGCGTAAATTTCTTCCAGTTTATGATCAAGGTAGTTGCAAAGCGTGCAGTTATCCATATTTTTGGGCGCGGAAATATCAAGCACACTGGTTGGATTCGTAAATTCGTAATCCTTGGAAAGCGACAACCACGCCGTACCGGTGTGAGAAACGGTTACGCGGAAATTGGATTCGTCCACAAATTGCATGATCGCGTACGTTGCGCCCGCAAGCAGCGCAACGATCAAAAGAAACACCAAAAGAATAATAACGACCGCTCTTCGGCGCGATTGCCTACGAACTCGTTTGTTTTTGATGATGTATTCGTTCTCCTTTCGGAGTTGCTCCTGCGTAATTTCCGGAGCGTTTTCTACATTATCAGTTTTCGCCATTTCTCTTTACCTTCGGTATCGGCTTCAAATTGGTAAGAGCCAAATTGATTAGCCTCATAGGACGCGCTACCGCGTCGCCCTGTATGACCTTCACCCCGTGGTCAAGAAGGATTCTTGCCTCCTCCTTATGTTCACAGTTGATGGACGTCGTAATGATGTTTTGCACGTCGGCATAGCCGGTAATCATATCAAGATGCGCAAGACGTTTTGTGCTGTCTCCGTTGTAGTATCTTGCGTCAAGTCTCAAATAGTCGAATTCATATTCCGTGAGCACGCGCATGCTCGCGCTCTCCGCGTTATCAATCATAATAAGCGCGCCTTGCGACTTCAACGTATTGATCGCGCTGATACCCACGAAGCCCACAGCCTCCAGCATCGCACAGTCAAACGCGAGGATCAGGTTCTTGTTGTCGGTGCGCATCTTGTCGACCAGTTTGGTCAACGTTTCCTGCTTCAAAAGCAAGCGGCAACTGATCTTGACCGCAAAACGCAAGTCGGGATTGGCGTTGCAATCCTTGACGACGTTGTCGAGCGCGATATAGTTGAGTTCTTCAATGCGGGAACTGCCTTCCGCAATTGCAAAATACTCCTGCGGAAGCATTTTGCCGAGGAACTTGTCGTTCAGAAGCTGTTGGACGTTTAAGTACTGCACCTTGCCGTCCTCGTCGATCGCCGCGTCGTAGAAGAACACGATGGGGGTGGCAAGCGCAACGCCGGCGTTGATTGTCTTTGCCTTGCTACGCTGAAGTTCCAAAAGATCGCGGGCGCTGAGTCCGTCTTCCGCGCTGTAGCCCTTGGGAACGCCCCAAGCGTCGGTGGCGCCCATCTGAGAACGAAGGTGTTCGGTAAGTTCACCGTAAATGTCGGCGTACTCCTCGCCTTCGTGCTTGACGCGGGGTTTATCTTCGTCGCCCTTAAAGACGCCGTTTTTGATATAGGGATATTTTTCCGCAAAGGGAACGTACGCGTAACGTTTGTTGCGTTCCAGCGAAAGCTTTTTCATCAGCTCGGTGATCAGTTGAACGGCAAGAAGCCTTTCCTTTTCACCCGAGATCTTGACCATCAAAAGGGTACCTTCGTAACCCATTTGGTCGGTGGCGTCCTTGTGCTTATACTTTCTGGTGGAAAACTCTTTGGGATCCAATGCCAAATACAATCTGACGCTATCCGCGACGATGGTCATTCTGGCAATGACCTTCTTGCCCACTTTGAACACGTCGTTTTTGACCATCATTTCGGACTTGACGGTCTTGTAGGACAAAAGTTCGTTTTTGAGCTTACTGAAAATAAGTTTCAACGAGTTGACCGATTGATGGAGTTTGTTTTCCAAATTCAAGGGAAGGACGACGAGAGGCGCGGTCTCTTCCGTGGCGGTCTCTTCCGCCGCGGGCTGTTCCTCCACCTCTTCCGAGATACCCGCCGCGCGTCTTTCCTCGGCGCGCTTTTCCTTCAAGAGGAGCTGTTCGTCCTTTTCCTCGTAGGCAAGCATCTTGCCCTTCTTTTCAAGAACGGCGTCCTCCCTGCGCGGGAATGCCGGCAAATAGTCTTCGACGACGGGAGCTTCCAAACGGTTGATGTTCAAAGCGCCCATCATAATGGCGATCAGTTCCGCCGCGATGGCAAATTCGTCGTCGTCTCTGACGCGAAGGAGCATCCTTGCATCTTCGAAGTCGGCGGTGGTCTGATCCGCCTGTTTGTAACGATCGACGTCAAATTCATCGGGATTCAACGCAAAATAGATACGGGTAAAGCCCGCAACGGATAAGCGGGCGAC
>DMCI01000072.1:1229-7008 GCA_003445835.1 Clostridiales bacterium | reverse complement strand
TCGCGCCCTTGCTTTCCTTAGCCATCAGCTGAGCGCTGATACCCGCCGAACGAGCGATCACGCCGCCGCGTCCCGCACGCATCTCGATGTTGTGGATGAAGGTACCCACGGGAATGGAGGAAAGGGGAAGTGCGTTGCCGAGCTTGATATCGACTTCGGCGCCGCTGACGACGGTGTCGCCGACTTTGAGGCCATCCGGACAAAGGATGTACTTCCTCTCGCCGTCTTCGTATTGGAGAAGCGCGATGTTGACCGTGCGGTTCGGATCGTATTGGATGCCGATGACCTTCGCGGGAACGTTGTCCTTGTTCCTCTTAAAGTCGATAACTCTGTATTTTTGTCTGTTGCCGCCACCGATATGTCTGACGGTGATCCTACCCGTTGCGTTTCTGCCGCCGCTCTTCTTCTTGAGCTCAAGCAGGGATTTCTCGGGGACCTGCACGCCTTGGAGCTCGTCGAATTCCGACACGCTCATTCCGCGGCGACCTGCGGTCGTGGGATTATATCTCTTAATAGCCATCTCTGTGCCCTCCTAATTACGTCAAACTGTCGAAGAACTCGATGCTCTTGCTGTTCTCGGTGAGTTGCACGATCGCCTTCTTGTAATCCGGTCTCTTGCCGGAAGTAGCGCCGCGCCTCTTGATCTTGCCCTTCACGCTAACGGTATTGACTTTTGCCACCTCAACGCCGAACACTTCTTCAACCGCCCTCTTGATATCCACCTTGGTCGCATTGGGAGCAACTTTGAAGGTGTATCTCTTCATCTGAATGCCGCTAAAGCTCTTCTCGGACAGTATAGGTTTGATGATGATATCGTAACTGTTCATACCTTACCTCCTACGCTTCTAACTGATTCTTCTCGATCTGCTCGGCAGCTTCCTTGGTGATCAAGCACTTGGCGGAAGCGACGACGTCGAGGACGCTGATCAAGTCCGCATTGACGGTGGTGACACCCGGGATGTTGCGAGCGGCGACGACAGCGTTGTCATCATGATCGCCGAGAACGATCAGCACGCTCTTTTCCAATTTAAAGTTCTTGAGGACGGAAGCGATCTCCTTGGTCTTCGCCGCTTCAAGAGCGAGCGAATCAACGATGATGGCTTCGTTGTTGGCAAACTTGTAAGAGATCGCGCTCTTCAAAGCCGCCTTCCTCATCTTGCCGTTGACCTTCTGAGAGAAGTCGCGGGGCTTCGGAGCGAACACGACGCCACCCTTGATCCATTGCGGAGCGCGGATGCTGCCCTGACGAGCGTTACCGGTGCCCTTTTGTCTCCAAGGCTTCTTACCGCCGCCTCTGACTTCGGTCCTCGTCAAAGTGCTCTTGGTACCTTGACGCATATTGTTCATCTGAGCTACGACACACTGGTGGATGATCGCTTCGTTGTACTCTTTTGCGAAGACTTCATCCGAAAGCTCCATGTTGCCGATCTCTTTTGCCTTCTTGTCATACACATTTACTAACATAGTTTGCCTCCTTACGCCTTCACGGAGTCTTTCAAGATCAAAAGACCACCCTTGGGGCCGGGCACGCCGCCCTTCACGAGGATCAGGTTACGCTCAGCGTCCACCCTCACCACTTCAAGGTTTTGCACGGTAACGTTCTCGTGACCGTACTGACCTGCCATGTGCTTGTTCTTAAACACCCTGCTCGGGTCGGAGTTTGCAGCCATGGAACCGACCGAACGGTGGATAGGACCGGTACCGTGGGACATCGAACCGACGCGCTGCGCGTTCCATCTCTTGATGACGCCCGAGAAGCCGTGGCCCTTGGAAACGCCGCTGACGTCCACTTTGTCGCCCTGCTGGAACTGCTCGACGGTGAGCACGGTCTTGCCGACCTCGGCGCCCGCCACGTCCAGCTTGAACTCCTTCAAGTAACGGCAGGACTTGACCCCCGCCTTCTTGAAGACGCCCGCTTGCGGCTTGTTGATCTTTTCGGTCTCGTCAAACGCGACCTGAAGAGCATTGTAGCCGTCCTTTTCCTCAGTCTTGATATGCACTACGGGACATGGACCTGCTTCGATGACCGTCACGGGAATGACTTGCCCATCCTGTGCAAATACTTGGCTCATACCAAGTTTCTTTCCGACGATTGCTTTATTCATAGATAAAGTTCACCTCCAAATAAAATACGAAATTAAAGTTTGATCTTGATATCCACGCCTGCCGGCACGTTGACGTCCATCAAGCATCTGACGACGGTCGCCGTGGGGTTGTAGATATCGATAAGGCGCTTGTGCGTCCTCATCTCGAATTGTTCGCGCGAATCCTTATACTTGTGCGTCGCACGAAGGATCGTCACGATCTCACGCTCGGTGGGAAGGGGAATGGGGCCCGAAATTTTGGCGCCGTTCTTGGTGATAACGTCGACGATGTTCTTCGCCACGCTGTCCACGAGCTCATGATCGTAAGATTTCAATTTGATCCTGATTGTCTGTCCTGCCATTTTTGTTTCCTCCTGTTATCTCTAACTCATTTTATACCGCGCTGCCGTGTGTTTCCTGCTCCCTGTAAATTTAAGGCAGGATATTCCTGCCGTTTTTACGAGTTAGCGCCCGATTGGTCGGACTGGTCCGCGCAAATTAACCCCGGATTGGGTAACCTTGCGCATCATCCGTATGCGGAGCATTCTCCAAGCAATGCTTGTTCATTATAAAATAAGAGGAAAATCTTGTCAAACGCACAGCCGTTTTATTAAAATAATTTTCCTTAATAATTCTTTATTTTGAAAACTATTTGCCGTTTTTTGCCTTTTCGGCGACGAAAAAGCTTTTCCGTGCGGGTTTTCCCGCCGCTATTGACAAAACGCGCACGCGTATGATATAGTATTATCTATTGAAGTGCGCGCGCAAGGACGGGCGGCGCACAAGGAGCCGTTCAAATGAAACCTCAGATAAAACCGAAGAAAGTTAAGGAGTTTCTCAAAAGCAAAAAGGGCAAGCGCTTGCTGATCTACGTTGCCATCGGACTCGTCGTTCTTGCCGGCATCATCGCCGCGGCGATTATTATGGACGCAAGCGTCGTCAAACTCGTTAACTCCAACCCCGAAGCGGGTCACCTCCTCGGCGGCGGCAGGTCTTCCAGCGGGTCCACGGCAACCATCCGCGCGCAAGCCAACCCCGGCTATACCTTTGTAAATTGGACAAACGCAGACGGCTCTATCGCCAGTGCGGAGCCCACACACCGTTTGACGGTGCCGGAATCCGACATCACGCTCACCGCCAACTGGAAAATGACGGAATGGGATATCCTTTTGACTATCGACAGCGATGAAAACACCACCGTCTACCCCACCTCCTTCAACGTCAAGAGCGATACCGTCTTTTTGGACCCCCCCACCAAAGAAGGGCACACCTTCCTCGGGTGGTACAAGGACGCAGCCTTGACCCAACCCGCCAAGGACTATATCCCCACCGGCACGGCGGAAAACGTAGTCTTATACGCAAAGTGGGCGCCCTCCTTCCTGATCACTTACGATTTGGGCGACCCCGCAGTTTCCAACAGCCCCGACAATCCCACCACCTACACCGAGCATGCGGACGTCGTTCTTGAAAATCCGGTATGGTACGAAGTCAAAGACGGCGCCTTAACGGGCGGCAGTTATTATTTCCTCGGATGGTATGACGACGACGGCAACAAAGTCGGCAGGATCTCCAAATCCCAAAAAGCAGACGTTACGGTCCACGCTCGTTGGGATCTTTCCAGAGGGCCCATCTATTACTCCGTCTACAAGAGAGAGATCCAAAAAGGCGTGGAATACACCTACGTTGACCTTGGAAGATATCCGCAGCACATTTTGGGAGATCAACGCACCGCGTCCGAACTGAAAACCAAAATCGTAAACGGTGAACTCACCGCCGACCCCAAGACCGGCTACTACACCTACAACAACAATATGTACGCGATGGCTACCGCAAGCCCCTATCAAAACGACGCCGGGACCTATCGCGCAAACTTCAGCAACGGCGAGGAAGTCAAAAAGGACGAAGTCTACTTCTTCATCGTCGAGCCTATCAAGTGGCGCGTCCTTTCGGGCGATCCCAATAAAGCGGGGTCCGAACTCTTGCTTCTTTCGGAAGACGTTTTGGACGCAAAACTTTTCCGTTCAGACTTGACCGTACGCTCTTTTGAAGGCAGCACGGTCTACGCAAACAACTGGGAATACAGCGACTTGCGCGCATTTTTGACCGGCAACTTCTACAACGAAGCGTTTATGACGGGTGAACGTGAGTTTATTATTTCCACCACCATCGATACCGGTGAAAAGACCGCTCACTTCGAGCGCTACGCAAACGGCAAACCCTGCGTGGACAAAGTGTTCCTTTTGAGCTATGCCGACATTGCCAACAAAGCTTACGGTTGGAACCATTGGACCATCACCGAAGACACTCGCAAGATCGCAAAAGCCACCGACTACGCAAAAGCGCTGGGCGCTTACGCCAGTTTGAACAGAGGGAACGAGTTCGACGCCGCCCATTGGTGGCTCCGTTCCTCTGGTGATTTTGAAGGTCGCGCTTCAGTCACGAGCGCCATCGGCACCGTCGGCACTTACAGCGTCGACTGCACCGCAATCGGCGTCCGTCCCGCGATCACCGTAAAACTGAAATAAACCTTTTAGGAGGAAACATCTATGTCTACTTACATCCTTTTGGTCCTCGGCGGACTGTTTTTGACCCTCTTCCTTCTTTTCCGTACGAAGGAAGGCGGCATGCTCCCCGCATCTCTCAAAACCGTCACCAGCTTCTTATTCGTTGCGACCGCGATCGCCGGCGCCGTAAACAACTACATTGCAACGGGCGTTGCCAACGTTTCCAAGCTGACTTTTACCGGACTTGTTATCCTCGGCTTGGTCAGCGGTCTCGTCGGCGACTTGACGCTTGACCTTAAGGTCACCTATCAAACCACCAACATTCGCCACAGCGATATTTACACCTTCTTCGGTATGGCGGCGTTTGGCATCGGACACATCCTCTACATCGCCGCAGTCGGCGTTTACTTCGGCTTCTCCGCTTGGACGATCCTGATCGCCGTCGGCGCCACCGCCGCGATCTTTGCCATCAGCCTCTTCCTCTTGAAGATGAAATTCGGCAAGTTCCTGATCCCCTCCGTCTGCTACGCCCTGCTGCTCACCTTGTTCCTTGCTTGCACCGTTGCGGGCGGCATCATCGCGGGCTTTACCCTCCCCGTCATCCTTTTGGTGGTCGGCGCGGCGCTCTTCCTCCTTTCCGACCTCGTGCTTTCCATGATCTACTTTGACGGCAACGACAGCCGCGTCTTGATCGTGGTCAACCACGTGCTGTACTATGCGGCGCAATTTTTGATCGCTCTGTCTGTGTATTATATCGGCATGCCCTTATAAGCGAACGTGAATTAGGGCGCATTTGCTTTGTTACTTACATCAAAACCGCGCAGTTACGTACAATGAGTACGCGCCTGCGCGGTTTTTCGTAGAGCCTCGCACCTGCAACCCTTCTTCACGTTCGCGGGTTTTGATTATTTAAAATGGGCAAATAAATAGATCCCTGCCTTAGGGATCTTTTTTATGCTTTTCTAAACCCGTTTTTAAAACGCGAGGGCAAAGAAAGGTTGCAGATGCGAGGCTCGCTGAGCGGGAGCAAATGAGCGTACTCCTTGTACGTGATTTTGCTAACGCGATAACAGAAACAAAGCAGATGCGCCTTTATTTGCACTCGCCAATAATCGACAAGGCTATTTTGATACCGTCAACTGCGGCGCTCATGATCCCGCCGGCATATCCGCACCCTTCCCCGCAGGGATA
>DMCI01000072.1:0-1073 GCA_003445835.1 Clostridiales bacterium | reverse complement strand
TCGTCCGAAGCAAACCCTTTGATCCTTGCGTTTAAGACGGGGAGCGCCGTACGAAGCGCCGCCCCTACCCTTTGCGGCAAAACGTCGTTTAGATCGCAAGGGGTCACGCCGGGGAGATAGGTAGGCGCGACTTTTCCGTCAAGAGCGCCCTTTTTCTTTTTCAAAAAATCGCCGACGCGTTGCGCGGGCGCACGGAAGCCGCCGCCTGCGGCAAGAAAGGCTTTTTGTTCCATTGCGCGCTGATACGCCACGCCGTCAAGCACCCCTCCGCCAAAGTCGTTTTGATCCACGCCCACCAGCATCGCCGCGTTGGCGTTTTTGCCGTCGCGCGCGTGGTAACTCATCCCGTTGGTGACCACGCCGCCCTCTTCCGAAGAAGCGCAAACGACGTAACCGCCCGGACACATACAAAAGCTGTACACGCCGCCGACAGGGGTATGCTCAACCACCTTGTAATCGGCGGGAGGAAGCCGAGGATCGCGGTTTTCACCGTACATCGTCTTGTTGATCTCCTCTTGCAGTTGTTCTATCCTGACCCCCACCGCAAAAGGTTTGTTTTGCATCATAAAGCCGCGGGCGAGAAGCGTTTCGTAAGTATCGCGCGCGGAATGCCCGATAGCAAGGATCACGCGGTCGGTCAAGTACTCCTTATCCGCCGCCACGCGCACCCTTTTCCCTTCGGGGCAAAGATCGGTGACTTGCGCGTCGAATTTGACTTCGCCGCCGAGACGGACGATCTCCTCCCGCAGATTGCGGATGGTCGTCCGCAAACGGTCGGTACCGACATGCGGTTTGTTGATATACAAAATATCTTCGGGCGCGCCGAACTTCACGAACGTTTCCAAAACGAAGCGGGAAAGATCTTTTTCCTTGATGCCGCTGTTGAGTTTTCCGTCCGAAAAAGCGCCCGCACCGCCCTCGCCGTACTCGGCGTTGGTCTTTTTGTCCAAGACGCCATTTTGCCACAAAGCGTCCACCTTGGCTTGTCTTTCCTCGATACTGAGCCCGCGCTCCAACACGATGGGACGCATCCCCGCAAGCGCCAAAATATAGGAAGCAAAGATCCCCGCGGG
>DMCI01000001.1 GCA_003445835.1 Clostridiales bacterium | reverse complement strand
ACGTCCGTGGCGTTGATCATCGGCGTCAGCGAGTTTTTTACCACCATCAAGAGCATCGTCAACACTACTTACAACGTGGTTACGCCGTATTTCTTTGCGGCGGCGGTGTATTTCGTGACCGTTTGGATTATGACCATTTTACTGAAACTGTTGGAGAGGAGGTTGTCAAAAAGTGAAAGAAGAAACTAAGAAGCCTCTGATCGAGGTTAAGTATTTGACGAAGAAATTTGGCGACCTGTTGGTGCTGAACGAGATCTCCACCGATATTTACGAGGGGGAACGCGTGGTCATCATCGGGCCTTCGGGCGGCGGTAAGAGTACCTTTTTGCGCTGCTTGAACTGTTTGGAAGACCCCACCGCGGGCGAGATCATCTTTGACGGAGACGACCTGACCGACCTTAAGATCGACATCAACATCTGCCGCCAAAAGATGGGGATGGTGTTTCAGCAGTTTAACCTGTTCAACAACCTGACCGTTTTGGACAACGTGACGCTTGCGCCCATCACGGTGGGCAAGAAGAAGCTTCGCGCCGCAAAGTGGAGCAATGCCATTATGCCGCTTTACAACAAGTTTTTGGACGTCTTCGGCAAGTGCTTAAACGCGCGCGTTGACAAAAAGATCGCAAAGAACAAGGCGATCATTGAAAAGTACAACGAACTGTTGAAGCCGGTGGAGGAAGCCTGGGCAAAGACGGCGCAAACGGTGGAGAAGGCGGGCAAGACCTTTGTGACCTACGATAAGAAGCTTACCAAAAAGAAGCTGAAGATCGTCACCAAGATCGAAAACGCCGAGCGCGAGGTAGACCGCGCCAAGTATCCGCAAAAGAAGGTGAAGGCGGAACTTCCGTTCCGTGACGTTAAGGAGATCAAGCAAAACGCCAAAGAGGAGGCAATGCAGCTTTTGAAGCGCATCGGACTGGAGGAGAAGGCAAACGTCTATCCTTCCACGCTTTCGGGCGGACAAAAGCAACGTATCGCCATCGTGCGCGCGCTTGCGATGAAGCCGAAGGTAATGTTGTTTGACGAGCCGACAAGCGCTTTGGACCCCGAGATGGTGGGCGAAGTCTTGGACCTCATCAAGACCATCGCGGATACCGGCATGACGATGGTGATCGTCACGCACGAAATGGGCTTTGCCAAAGAGGTTGGCAGCCGCATCTGCTTCATCGACGGCGGCAAGATCAAGGAAGAGGGCACGCCGGAAGAGTTCTTCAATCATCCGAAGGATGCCAGACTGAAAGAATTCCTCTCCAAAGTCTTAATATAGGTGAGCGCGGATAGTACCCCCTATACTTTGTTACTGACTCAAAAATGGTGCAGTTACGTACGACAAGTACGCGCCTGCACCTTTTTTGTCGTGCCGCGTCTAAGGAGCACTCTCCGCGCTCACCGTTTGTAGGTGTTGAAAGGATATGGCTTTTGCTTCGGACGTATCCTTTTTACCGGATTGAACCAAGGAGAACGCTTTGCATTTACTAAGGGACTAAAACCGTGCTCGATTTTGAGAATGACGTTTTGACACCCTTTCCGAAAGAATATAATTCTTGAGGAGGGAAAGGGGGCTTGATTTTGGGCGACGCACAAAATGGGGGTTTTAAAATAGCACTTGCATTTAAGAACACAAAAGTGCTATACTACCAATACTTGGGCATGTACCGGCTTCGACGTGGAGCGAGGTGGCAGTTTAAGCACGTAGCAGGCTCGTCTGCTTATAACGGAACTGTTCTAAAATAAAGGACAACTCTAATAATTTTGGATTGATGGCTGCTTAATGCCATCTGTCGACTCGGTGGGGCTTACGACGCCGAACTCGGCATCATTACCGTAAGGAACGGCTCTTGGGCGTTGCCGCGCGCCCTTGGCTGAAAGTTGCGGCTTGGAACTCGGTGGCCCGCTTACGGGCAGCAGGGAACGACAACAAACGTAAGCTAAACGTGTAGAAAGAGCTGTGGTCTTCTTTACGGACCGGGGTTCGACTCCCCGCATGTCCACCAACTAAGGCAGTCGAAAGACTGCTTTTTTATGTTTAAGGCGGGGAGTTGCGCGCACAAATGCGCGCGCCGCATTCGCGGCGGAACCCCTCCGGGGATTCAACCGCTTGAAGCATAGCTTCTTCACGCGCTTTGGCTAAAAACACCGCACCGTGGTGTTTTCTTAACGCGTCGCGCCCCGCATGTCCGTTTTGCCAATTGCTTAAAAATGAATTGTATTTGTTCTTTTAATATGGTATGATACTTGTGATAACGCCAAGGTCTATGATTTTGGCGAAAGTCAGAATCATATCTATCCTTGAGAGTTATCAATAATTTTTGAGGAGGAATATCCTATGGATAAAGATTTAGATAGATTCGAAGCTGAACTCGCTCGTGAGCAGGTATTGCAAAACTTATTAAAAAGGTATGGCAAAATGCTTCGCCGAACGAGCAAAAATGAGTGGGATAAAATTGAAAATGATATATATGAGACTACACGTGTGACAATCGACAATCTCACAGCTGACGATCTATAAGCGTTATTACTGAACGGCGGATTTCCGCCGTTCTTTTATTGCAGCGGCACGGTGGCGGTCAGCCAGGCGTGGAAGTGTGGGGAGAGGTCTTCTCCGAGGGAAGAGGATAAAGAACGGATCAAGTCGTCGGGCGTGGCGACGGCGCCGCTGTAACGGGTGGCAAATGCTTTGAGCGCCGCGTGGAAGCGCTTGGCGCCGAACCTTTCCGCCAGAGTGTTGAAGAGGAGCAATCCGCCCGAGTAGGCGCGGTCGTAGTAGCCGTCCGCAAGTTCCGAGAGGGGCAGGTCAAAGCGCGTGCCCGAAGTGCCTTTTAAGGCAAGGCGGATGGAAAAGTTTTCCTCCGCGTCCGCTATCATCTCGCGGTAAATTGCGGGGAAGCCGTTGTCGCGGTAG